>CAZUWQ010000119.1:0-3626 GCA_964624195.1 uncultured Oscillospiraceae bacterium
CTTTTCACCGCCCGGTTTTTGTGGTATCATAAAAAAGAGAACGCCGTGCGAAGGGAGGTAACTCTTATGACCCACGAGGACTATATGGAACAGGCCCTGGCCCTGGCCCGCCAGTGTCTCCCCGACGGCGACGTGCCCGTGGGCTGCGTCATCGCCGCCCCGGACGGGCGGATCATCGGTACGGGCCGCAACCGCCGGGAGGCGGACCGCCGCGCCACCGCCCACGCCGAGATCGAGGCCATCGACATGGCCTGCAAGACCCTGCGCTCCTGGCGGCTCACCGGCTGCACCCTGTACGTCACCCTGGAGCCCTGCCCCATGTGCGCCGGCGCCATCCTCAACGCCCGCGTTGCCGCCGTGCGCTACGGCGCAAAAGAGGCCAGGTCCGGCTGCTGCGGCTCTGTCCTCAACCTGTTCGAGGAGCGCTTTGACCACCGCCCCCGCGTCTACGGCGGCCTGCTGGAGCCGCGGTGCCGCGCCCTCCTGGAGGACTTCTTTGCCTCCCTCCGCTGACCCGCCCGGGCCCGGAGCGGAGCTTTGCCCTCCGCCGGGCGGCCCGGCCCAAAAAATTTTTACGATTTAATACTTTTGTAACATTTGGACTCGAACTTTTGTAATGAATCTCCTTTATTTTAATACTTGCAAGAGATATCCTTTCTTTTTCATTCTATCCTCCATCCTTTTGAACCGGAGCGCGCAAGCAGCTCCGGTTCACTCCTTTTTTGGGCCAAACACAGAGGCGGCTCCCCTCCGGGGGCCGCTTTTTTGTCGCTTTCGTCCGATTTCACCGGTTGACAAACGCCTTCAAATTCTATAACATAGGAATGCCGCGGGACGCGGGCGGTCCCTTTCCCCTCCCGCCGTCCCCATTTTCACCACAGGAAAGAGGCCCCTTCCATGAAGAAGAAACAAATTCTTTGGGAATACATCCTGCTCTCCTTCGGCACCGCGCTGGTGGCCCTGGGCAACTACTTCTTCAAATTCCCCAACAACTTTTCCACCGGCGGCGTCACCGGCCTGGCGGTGCTCCTGTCCTCCCTGTTTCCCAACGCCAGCTCCTCAGTCATTTCCGCCGTCATCAACACGCTCTTCCTCCTCCTGGGCTTTCTCATCCTAAAGCGGGGCTTCGGCGTCCGCACCATCTATTGCTCCCTCCTGTTCTCCACCCTCCTCTACGGGCTGGAGTGGCTGATCCCCCTGGACCACCCCCTCAGCGACCAGAAGCTGCTGGAGCTGTTTTTCGCCGTCATCCTCCCCGCCTTCGGCTCCGCCATCATCTTTAACCTCCAGGGCTCCACCGGCGGCACCGACATCCTCGCCATGATCCTGAAGAAGTATACCAACCTGGACATCGGCATCGCCCTGATGTATGTGGACGTGCTGATCGTCCTGTCCACCTTCCTGGTGTTCGACGTCGAGACCGGCCTGTTCTCCACCCTCGGCCTCATTTTGAAGTCCGTGGTGGTGGATTCGGTGATCGAATCGCTGAACCGGCGAAAGAGCTTCATCCTCGTCACCGCCTGCCCCAAGGAGGTGTGCGCCTTTATCACCCACAAGCTGAACCGCTCCGCCACCTTCTGGGAGGCTCAGGGCGCTTACTCCCAGCAGGAAAAATGGGTGGTGCTCACCGCCCTCAGCCGCACCCAGGCCGTGGTCCTGCGCCGCTATCTCAGGGAGCTGGACCCCCACGCCTTTATGCTCATCACCAACTCCAGCGAGATCTTCGGCAAGGGCTTCCTCCGGGCGTAACGGAGACCGGCAAAAGGGCGGGCTTCTCCCCCGCCCTTCGACATCGTTTTTCCGCCCCATATGGTATTATTTTGCAAATAATACCATATGGGGTGATTTTATGCCGCTGTTTCAAAAGACCCGCCGCCGGCAGGTGCTGGACCTGCCCATCGCCTCCATCCGTCCCAATCCCAACCAGCCCCGGCAGACCTTCGACCGGGCGGAGCTGCTGGAGCTGTCCCAGTCCATCGCCCAGCTGGGCGTCCTCCAGCCCCTCACTGTCCGGCAGACGCCGGACGGCTGGGAGCTGGTCGCCGGAGAGCGGCGGCTGCGGGCGGCCCGGCTGGCCGGCCTTTCCTCCGTCCCCTGCCTTCCGGTGGCGGCGGATGAGGACGCCTCCACCCTGCTGGCCCTGGTGGAAAACGTCCAGCGCCGGGACCTGGACGTATGGGAGGAGGCCTCCGCGCTCCGGACCCTCATCGACCGCTGCCATCTCTCCCAGGAAGAGGCCGCCCGCAGGGTGGGCAAGAGCCAGTCTGCGGTGGCCAACAAGCTCCGCCTGCTCCGGCTGCCCCCGGACGTCATCGACGCCCTCCGCTCCGCTCACCTCACCGAGCGCCACGCCCGGGCCCTTCTCCGGCTGGACGGCCCGGAGCGCCAGCGGGAGGCCCTGGCCTACCTCCTGGAGCACCGGCTCAACGTGGCAAAGACCGAGGCCTATGTGGACAAGCTGTGCCGCGCCCGCCCCGCGCCCCGCCGGGGCCCCGCCCCCATCTATCGGACCAAGGATGTGCGCCTCTTCCTCAACACCCTCAAGCGGGGCCTCACCATCATGCGCTCCGCCGGCGTCGACGCCCAGTGCGGCCGGGAGGAGACCGACCGGGAGATCACTCTGACCATACATATCTCAAAATAGCAGCTTGCAGGGAGGCGCCGCGGCGCCTCCCTTTTTTTGGGTGTTTCACGTGAAACATCCGCCGCTTCTTTCGCAAAAAAGGTTGAAAAGCGGCGGCGAACCATATATAATAAAGGTCTGTATCAAAGGTCATTTGCGGCGCTCTGTTTCGCGCCGGGAAAAGGCGGGTATCCTATGGGCAAGACCGTTGCGATCGTCAATCAAAAGGGCGGCGTGGGCAAGACCACCACCTGCGTCAACCTGGCCGCCGCCCTGACCGCCCTGGGCGTCAAGGCGCTGGTGTGCGATTTTGACCCCCAGGGCAACGCCACCTCCGGCTTCGGCGTGGACAAGGCCCATTCCCCCAACGTATACGACGTGCTCATGGGGAGCGCCCCCATGTCCAAGGCCATCCTGTCCACCCGGTGGGCGGATCTGGTCCCCTCCAACAAGGCCCTCTCCGGCGCCACGGTGGAGCTGATCTCCCTGGAGCGCCGGGAATACCGCCTGCGGGACGCCCTGGCGGAGGTCAAGGGCCAATACGACTTCATCTTTATCGACTGCCCCCCGTCCCTGGAGCTGCTCACCCTGGACGCCCTGTGCGCCGCCGACACCCTGCTGGTGCCGGTGCAGTGCGAGTACTACGCCATGGAGGGCCTGTCCGATCTGCTGTACACCGTCCGCCTGGCCAAGCGCTCCCTGAACCCCGCCCTGGAGCTGGAGGGCGTGGTGCTCACCATGTACGACGGCCGCACCAGCCTGTCCCTCCAGGTGGCGGAGGAGATCAAGCGGTATTTCCCGGGCAAGGTGTTTGCCAGCGTCATTCCGAGAAACGTGCGGCTTGCCGAGGCCCCCAGCCACGGCAAGCCGGTGTCGGCCTACGACCGCCTCTCCCGGGGCGCCGAGGCCTATGAGGGCCTCGCCAGGGAGTTCCTGGCAAAAAACAGATAGCGCTTTGCTCTATTTGTTTTGCCTTATCAAAGGGCGAAGGGTCCTGATCCCC
>CAZUWQ010000120.1:0-3611 GCA_964624195.1 uncultured Oscillospiraceae bacterium
CCGCCGCTCACACGTCCGCGCCCCGCTCAATGGTCACCCCGGTGTAGTAGTGAGATACGATCTCCCGCCAGTCGCTGCCCGCCTTGGCCATGGCGTTGGCGCCGTACTGGCTCATGCCCACTCCGTGGCCATAGCCGGTGACAGAGAAGGTGAACACCCCCTCCGCCTCCTCCACCCGGAAGCAGGCGGAGCGCAGGCCAAACAGGTTTCGGGCCGCCCCGCCGGACAGGGTGACGCCGCCCACGCTGAGCTGGGCCACCCGGCCGGAGGCGGTATAGCTCATACCGGTCAGCCAGCCCTCCGGGTCGCCGGACAGGTCCGCCCCGGCGTACTCCGCTTTGACCAGCTCCGCCAGCTCCCCCGCCGTCAGCGTGACGGTGGAGTGATAGTTGGGCACCTCGTCCCCCTCCGGGCTTTCCACCGACACCAGATAGGGCAGGCTGCTGCCCCACACCTCTGCCGCCGCCTCGGTGGACGAGGTGGATGAGGAGAAAAACACCGCCTGGATGGGCTCGCCCTCATAGGTGAGCACCTGCCCGTCGGTGTCCGCCACCGCCTGGGCGATCTTGGCGCCGTACTCCTCCGCCAGCCCCGCCCACCGCCCGGCGGCGTCCGCCGGGTCTATGTACGCCTGACAGCAGGCAGAGTCGGCGCAGACGTCCGCCCCGTCCGCCTCATGGCTGCCCGCCGCCAGCTTCCACAGGCAATAGGTCCGGGCGCAAACCGCCTGGGCCCGCAGAGCCTCCACCTCAAAGGATGCGGGCATCTCCGCCGCCACCACCCGCCACAGATAGTCGGAAAAGGTCATCCGCTCCACCGTCCCGTCCTTTTGCAGCACCCGCAAGGTGTGTTCCCCGTCCCACAGGGACAGGCCCTCCGCCGACGCGGACGCCACCGGCGTGGGCTCCGGCGGAAGCACCTCCATCGCCGCCTCCCCGTCCCCCATTACCGTCAGCGGCAGCAGAAACGCCGCCGCTCCCAGCGCCAGCCCCAGCGCGAAGCGCCGGCGAAGCTGCCCATATATTCCCTCTTTTTGCAAGAAATCACCCTCAAAATTTCATTTTTGCCGAAACCGGCGCGGGCCGTGCCGGAAAATCTGAATTTTTCGTCATTGACGAATGCAATTTTATCCGCTATACTAAAGGAAAGCATCTATCTCAGAGCGGGAGGCGGCCCCCATGTATCCACCCACCATACCGGACCAGATGGACAGCCGGTCTCTGTCCTTTCTTCAAACTATATGCGATCAGTATGCCACACAGCACCAGATCGCCCCGGAGCTGTACGAAAAATACGGCGTCAAGCGGGGCCTGCGCAACGCCGACGGCACCGGCGTCATGGCGGGCATCACTCAGATCGGCAACGTCCGCGGCTACTATATCCAGGACGGTGAGCGGGTGCCCATGGACGGCCAGCTCATCTATCGGGGCATCGACGTAAAGGATCTGATCCGGGGCTTCCTGAAGGAGGACCGCTTCGGCTATGAGGAGACCGCCTATCTGCTGCTGCTGGGCAGCCTCCCCAACCGGGAGCAGCTGGACACCTTCTGCCATCTGCTGAACCACTACCGCAACCTGCCCGCGGGCTTTACGGAGGACATGATCCTCAAGGCCCCCAGCCCCGACGTGATGAACAAGCTGGCCCGGGCTACCCTGGCCCTTTACTCCTACGACCCGGACCCGGAGAACAACTCCCTGGACGCCGAACTGTTCCAGGCCATCCAGCTCATCGCCCGCTATCCCGTCATCGTGGCCCACGCCTTTGCCTGCAAGCGGCATTATTACGACAACGACTCCCTCTACCTCCACCGCCCCCAGGAGGGGCTCAGCGTGGCGGAAAACTTTCTCTATTCCGTCCGCCATGACAACCACTTCACCGCCGACGAAGCCCGGCTGCTGGACCTGTGCCTGGTGCTCCACATGGAGCACGGCGGCGGCAACAACTCCGCCTTCGCCTGCCGGGTGCTGTCCTCCTCCGGTACGGACATCTACTCCGCCATCGCCGCGGCGGTGGGCTCCCTGAAGGGCCCCCGGCACGGCGGAGCCAACAAAAAGGTCATGGAGATGTTCGGCTACATCGAGCAGGACGTGGCCGACTGGAAGGACGACGAGGCCCTGTCCGCCTACCTGGAAAAGCTGCTGCGGAAGGAGGCCGGGGACCGCTCCGGCCTGATCTACGGCATGGGCCACGCCGTCTACACCCTGTCCGACCCCAGAGCGGTGCTGTTAAAGGAATGCGCCCGGAAGGTGGCGGAAAAGAAGGGCTTCCTGGGCGAGTTTGAGCTGTTCGAGTCTGTGGAGCGGCTGGCCCCCGAGGTGTTCCAGCGGGTCACCGGCCAGTCCAAGGCCATATGCGCCAACGTGGATATGTACTCCGGCCTGGTGTACAAGATGATGGACATCCCCCCGGAGCTGTACACCCCCCTGTTTGCCATCGCCCGCATCGTGGGCTGGTGCGCCCACCGGGTGGAGGAGGTATTCAACACCTCCGGCCGCATCATCCGCCCCGCCTACAAGTCCATCTCGCCCCAGCGGCCCTTTGTGCCGCTGGATCAGAGGACCTGAACAAAAGCAGAAAAAGAGCGGCTCCCACAGCCGCGTCCGCGGCTGTGGGAGCCGCTCACTTTTTTCCACGCTGAATGTCCACCACCCGCAGTACCCCGTCCCGGACAGTGAAGCGCACCTCCAGCCCCGCGAACCCGAAGCCGTACACCCGCTCCGGGTCCCGCTGGTAGGACGGCCTGGGGTCCTGGGCCAGCACCCCGGCCAGCGCCGCCCGCCGGTCCTCCGGCACCCGCTCCAGCAGCTCCGGCGGCACCTCCACCGCCACCCGCCAGTCCCGCCCGTCCTCAGTAAAGCCGCCCACAGCCTCCGGGCGACAGTCGGAATAGGGCACATAGGGCTTGATGTCAAAAATGGGCGTGCCGTCCACCAGATCGGCGCCGGACACCGTCACCACCGGCCCCTCCGCCGTGGACAGTTGAATGCTCTCCAGCTTCACGCAGGACAGCCCGATGGGGTTGGGCCGGAAGGGGGATCGGGTGGCGAACACCCCCATCCGGGTATTGCCCCCCAGCCGGGGCGGGCGCACCGTGGGCGACCAGCTCTCCCGCCTGGCCTGGGAGAATTCCCAGATCAACCACAGGTGGGAAAAACCGTCCAGCCCCCGCAGGGCCTCCGGTTCCCGGAACTCCGGCTCGAACACGATGTCCGCCCGCAGCTCCGGCACCAGTCCCGCCTGCCGGGGCACGCCGAATTTGCCGGAAAACTCCGAACGGATATGGGCCACAGGCTTCAACGTCCCTCACTCCCCATCTCAGCCCCGGCCCCGTCGCTCCCGGTCCGGCAGCTCCATGATAGACCTCCCCGCGGCGCTGACCGGCGCCGTGCCGTCGTGCCGGTCCGCCCGGGGCAGGCGCATATTATCCCGCGACATTATATCTCCATTCCCCGCCCGCTTGCAACCCCCAAAACACTGTGATACAATATCCGCGACCGCAAAGGAGGCGGACCCATGGACGATCTGCTGCTGCACATCTGCTGCGCCCCCTGCTCCGTAGCCTGCGTCAGGCAGCTCCGGGAGGAAGGCGTGGAGCCGGTGGGCTTCTGGTA
>CAZUWQ010000121.1:0-3509 GCA_964624195.1 uncultured Oscillospiraceae bacterium
GCCCAGCCCTGCCGCTATCAGTACGCCCTCATGGAGGAAAAACGCCCCGGCGAGTATTTCCCCATCTTTGAGGACAGCGGCCAGACCTTTATCCTCAACAGCCGGGATATGTGCATGATCGACCACATCCCGGAGCTGCTGGCCGCCGGTCTCCACTCCCTGAAGATCGAGGGCCGGGCCAAGAGCGCCTACTATACCGCCATGACCACCGCCGCCTACCGCCACGCCATCGACGCCGCGGCGGAGGGCCGGCCCCTGGACCCCGTCTGGCGGGCCGAGGTGGATAAGGTGAGCCACCGGCATTACTCCACCGGCTTCTATTTCGGCCAGCCGGGGCAATATACCGGTTCCGCCCGATACATCCGGGACTGGCAGGTGCTGGCGGTGGTCACGCGCTGTGACCCGTCGGGCCGGGCCACGCTGTCCCTGCGCAACAAGTTCGCCGCCGGGGACCCCATTGAGGTGGTGGGCCCCGATCTGCCCGCCTTCGGCCTCACCGCCCCCATGATGGAGGACGCGGACGGCCTGCCCCTGGCGGAGCCCCGCGACCCGCAGATGGTCTTTCATATGCGGCTGCCCCGCCCGGTCCCGCCCCTGTCCGTGGTCCGGGCCTGCCGGCCCAGCTCCCCGTGAGCGAACGCCACATACTGTTTTGGAGGTATTTTCCATTGCTTGACGCGATCCTGCGACACCTGGTGCCTGATCATACGCACACGGAGGACGCCGCAGTGCGGCAGCGGTACGGCGTGCTGTCCGGCGCCGTCGGCGTCGGCCTCAATCTGCTCCTGTTCGCGGGCAAGCTGGCCGCCGGGCTGATCACCGGCGCCATCTCCGTCACCGCGGACGCCTTTAACAACCTGTCCGACGCCGCCTCTTCCATCGTCACGCTGGTGGGCTTCCGGCTGGCGGGGCAGAAGGCGGACGCCCACCACCCCTTCGGCCACGGGCGGGCGGAGTATCTGGCCGGTCTGGTCGTGTCCCTGCTGATCCTGCTGGTGGGTGTGGAGCTGGCCAAGAGCTCCATCGAAAAGATCCTCCACCCGGCGGAGACGGAGCTCACCACCCTCACCGTCGCCATCCTGGTCATATCTATCCTGATCAAGCTGTGGATGGGCTGGTTCAACAACCAGCTCAGCCGCCGCATCAAGTCCCAGGCGCTCCGGGCCACCGCCACCGACTCCTGGTCCGACGCCGTGGCCACCACCGCGGTGCTGCTGGGTCTGGTCGTCTCCCGGCTCTCCAGCCTCCCGCTGGACGGCTGGGTGGGCCTGCTGGTGGCCCTGTTCATCCTCCGGGCGGGCGTCGGCGCCGCGAAAGCCACCCTGGACCCCCTGCTGGGCCAGCCCCCGGACCCGGAGGAGGTGCGGGCCATCGAGGATCTGATCCTCAGCCATCCCCAGGTGGTGGGCATCCACGACCTGGTCATCCATGACTACGGCCCCGGCCGCCGGATGATGAGCGTCCACGCCGAGGTGCCCGCCGACTCCGACCTGCTGGAGGCCCACGACGTCATCGACCGCATCGAGCGGGAGCTGGCGGAGCGGTTCCACCTGTCGGCGGTGCTCCACATGGACCCGATCCAGCTGGGCAACCCCATGGTGGACGAGCTGCGCGCCCTGGCCGCCCGGCTGGCGGCGGGCATCGACCCCGCCATCACCATCCACGACTTCCGCGTCACCGCCGGCCCGCTGCACACCAATCTGATCTTCGATGTGGTGGTCCCCTACGACGTCCCCTTCACCGACCAGCAGGTCAAGACCCGGCTGGCCCAGGCGCTGGCGGACGCCGACAGCGCCTATCACGCCGTGATCACTGTGGACCGGGCTTATGTCCTGTAAACACGCCGTCATTCACATACACATAAGAAAGAAAGGGTGTGCGCTATGCCCCGCAAGGTACTCATCGTAGAGGACGACAAAAACATCGCCGACCTGCTCCGGCTCTACCTGGAAAAGGAGGGTATGGAGTGCCAGACGGCGGGAGACGGGCTGGTCGGTCTGGACAAATTCAAGCAGTTCCAGCCCGACCTGGTGCTGCTGGACATCATGCTCCCCGGCATGGACGGCTGGTCCGTGTGCAAAAAGATCCGGGAGACCTCCAAAACGCCTGTCATCATGCTCACCGCAAAGGGGGAGCTGGAGGACAAGGTGTCCGGCCTGGAGATGGGGGCGGACGACTACATCACCAAGCCCTTTGAGATGAAGGAGGTCCTGGCCCGCATCCATGCGGTGCTCCGCCGCTTCGGGGAAGAGGCGCAGGCGGAAAAGCGCCTGTCCTTCGATAAGCTGGTCATCAACCTGGACTCCTACGAGCTGCTGGTGGACGGCAAGCGGGTGGACACGCCCCCAAAGGAGCTGGAGCTGCTGTTCCACCTGGCCTCCTCCCCCAACCGGGTATTCACCCGCAACCAGCTGCTGGACGAGGTGTGGGGCTTCGACTACTTCGGAGACAGCCGCACCGTGGACGTACACATCAAGCGTCTGCGGGAGAAGCTGGAGGGCGTCAGTGAGCAGTGGAGCCTGAAAACCGTGTGGGGCGTGGGCTACAAGTTCGAGGTGGTCCCCAGGTGAAGACCATATACGGGCGGCAGTTTGCCACCATGGCCGGCATGATACTGCTGTCCTTCCTCATGCTGGGCGCCTCCTTCGCCACGCTGAGCTATCAGTACACCATCAGCGAAAAAAAGGACACTCTGGAGCGCAACGCCGGCTATATCGCCACCTTCACCTCCGGCTATGTGAGCACCTACGGCAACGTGGCGTGGAAGCAGAACTACTTTCAGACCTACCTGTCCACCATCGCCCTGGTCACCGACTCCCATGTGATGCTGGCCACCAATGAGGGCGTGGTGCTCTACGTCACCGACGGCGGGACGGAGCTGACCGAGCTGGAAAACCGGACGCTCCCCAGCCAGCTCACCCAATCTGTGACCAACGGCTCCTATGTGGGCATGACCACCCTGGGCGGGCTGTATACCAAGGCCCGGTACCTGGTGGGCCTGCCCATCACCACCAACTCCGGCTATCTGCAGGGCCTGGTGCTGGTCTCCGCCGACGCGTCCAACATCAGCAGTATGTGGCGGGCCCTGTCCGGCATCTTCCTGCTCACCGCCTGCGCCGTCATCCTCATCGCCGCCATCATCAGCTCGGTGACCAGTATGCATCAGTCCCGTCCCTTGAAGGAGATCGCCGCCACCGCCCGCCGGTTCGGTCTCGGAGAGCTGGACGTGCGGGTGGACGTGGGCAGCCGCAAGGACGAGGTGGGCGAGCTGGCCGACGCCTTCAACGCCATGGCCGACTCCCTGGCCAAAAGCGAGCAGCGGCGGACGGAGTTCATCGCCAATGTGTCCCACGAGCTGAAGACCCCCATGACCACCATCGCCGGCTTTGCCGACGGCATCCTGGACGGCACCATCCCCCCGGAGGAGGAGCGGCACTATCTCCAGGTCATCTCCTCCGAGACCCGCCGGCTGTCCCGGCTGGTGCGCTCCATGCTGGATCTGTCCCGCC
>CAZUWQ010000122.1:0-3480 GCA_964624195.1 uncultured Oscillospiraceae bacterium
ATAAATTTCATTGACCAGGCCGGTGGCAAGGCCGATCTGGTTGCCGTAGGAGGAATAGCCCGCCGCCGCGGTCTGGGCCAGCTTCCGCTGGGGCAGCTTGCCCTCCAGCGTATCTCCCAGAGGGGCCCTTGGGTCTCCGCAGCCGGTGACCCGCATGGCCTGGTGGACATAGGCCCGCCCGGACAGCGGGTCCCGGATACAGCCACCGATGCAGGTGGCCGCGCCGCCGAAGGGTTCGATCTCAGTGGGGTGGTTGTGGGTCTCATTTTTGAACATGAGCAGCCAGTCCTGCTCCTCGCCGTCCACCATGGCGGGAACATGGATGGAGCAGGCGTTGATCTCCTCGCTCTCGTCCAGCTCGGGCAGCAGGCCCCGCTTTTTCAATACCTTTGCGCCGATGGTGGCGATGTCCATCAGAGTCTGGGGCCGGCCGGCGGCCTTTTCCGCCCCGTAGACCTCCGTCCGGGCGGCCAGATACCGCTCATAGGCGGCTTTCACGCCGGTGTCGTAGGCCGGGCCGCCGTCCGGCGTCTCGATGGAAATATCGTCCAGATGAGTGGAGAAGGTGGTGTGGCGGCAGTGGTCGGACCAGTATGTATCCACTACCCGCATCTCCGTGATGGTGGGGTCCCGTCTCTCCTGATCCCGGAAATAGGCCTGAAGGAGCTTCAGGTCTGCCAGGTCCATAGCCAGCCCGTACTCTGTCAGCAGCGCGGCCAGCCCCGCCTCGTCCAGCCCGGTGAAGCCGTTCAGCGCCGCCACCTGGGTGGGGGCGTCGTAGACGCGGGCCAGGGTGGCGGGCTTGTCCAGGCCGGCCTCCCGGCACTCCACCGGGTTGATGAGCCAGCTCCGCACCCGGTCCAGGTCCTCCCCGGTGAGCTCGCCCGCCAGGGCGTATACCCGCGCGTTGGTCACCGCCGGGCGCTCCACTCCCGCCAACAGCATGATGCACTGGGCGCAGGAGTCCGCCCGCTGGTCGTACTGCCCCGGCAGGGCCTCCACCGCCAGCAGGGTACAGCCCTCCAGCGGCGGCAGCGCCTCGTCGTAGATGTCGTCGCATTGGGGCTCGGAAAACACGGTGGACCTGGCCGCCTCATAGACCGCCCGGTCCACTCCCTCCACGTCATACCGGTTGAACAGCCGCAGGCCGGTCAGCCCGCGGACGCCCACCTGATCCCGCAGCTCCCGCAGCACCTTTTCCGCCTCCACGTCAAAGCCGGGCCGCTTCTCCACATAGCACCGAAATACCTGGTTCATCTCTGTCTCTCTCCCTCTTGTATTATCCCGCGAGCTTCCACCGGTCCATCCCGTAAAAGGGGTCGCCCCTGGTGGGCTGCAGATCGGACGCCACCCCCCACCGCATGAGCAGGGACCCCCGCTTGAAGCACAGCGGGGCGATGGGCGCCTCCCTGGCCAGCGCGTCCCACAAACGGCAGGCCGCCTGGGTCCGCTCGCTCCCCTGGGCCGCCCGCCACTCCGCCAGAAGCTGGGGCACCGTCTCACTGGCGTAGCCTCCGTAGTTCAGGCTCCCGGTGAGCAGCTCCCCCGGATCAAAATCCGCGGTGAGCGTCGTCTCGCCGATATACAGGTCAAACTGCCCCCGCTCCAGCGCGGCGACATACTCCTCCCACCGCAGCTTTGTCACCGTCACCGTCACTCCCAGCCCGGTCAAGCTCCGGGCCAGGAAGTCGGCAATGGACTGCTTGGCGGCGCTGTCGCTGTTCACCAGCAGGGTCACCGCCAGGGCGTTCTTCCCCTGATAGAGCAGGCCGTCCTCCCCCTTGGTGTAACCCGCCTCCGCCAGCAGCTCCGCCGCCCCCTGTACATCGTAGTCCAGCAGCGCCGCGGCGTCGGCGCTGTACTCCCCGTGGAGGGGGGATATGGGCAGGGCGGCCGCGTCCCCGTGCCCGGACAGCAGAGAGCGCGCCACGGAATCCCGGTCAAAGGCCATAGAAAAGGCCCGGCGCACCAGGTCGGACCGGCACGGCCCCTCTCCGGCCCGGAAGCCCACATAGATCATCCCCGTGGTGGGGTAGTCGCAGGTCTCATAGCTGCTGGAATAGCCCAGAGCATAGGGGGAGGAAAAATCGGTGAGCACCGCGCTCACCTCGCCGCTGTCAAAGGCGGCGATCCGCTGGTCGGCGGTGGTCACCGCCCGCAGCGGGATGCTGTCATAGGGCAGGGTCCCGTCGTGGTTGCCGTTGAGCCGCAGGGTCAGTCCGTCCCCCTCCGTGGAAAAGCAATAGCGGCCCGTCCCCAGGGGCAGGCCCTCCTCCCGCTCCAGCACCACCGGAATATCCAACAGAGCGGGGAACGCCCCGTTGGGCCGGGACAGATAAACGGTCACCGCCCCCTCTCCCGCCTCCACCGCCGTCACGGTGCTGAGCCGCTGGGCGTAGAGGGCGCTGGTCCTGGCCGCCGTCAGTGACGCGGCCACATGGTCGGCTGTGAGCGGGGTGCCGTCGGAAAACCGGACGCCGTTTTTCACCGTGATGGTCCAGCTCAGCCCATCCTCGCTGGCCACAGCCTCCTGGGCCAGCACCGGATGGGCCGTAAAGGTATTGTCCAATTCAAAAAGCCCCTCGTACACCAGGCTGGCCAGGTCCAGATTCACCCGGCTGGTCCCGGTGATGGGGTGCAGAGACTCGTCCGGGTCATAGCTCAGGGCAAAGGGCCGCTCCGCGGCGGCCTGACTGGGCGTGGGCTCAGCCGAGAGCGCGGCGGAGGGCTGGGCCGTCTCCTCCCCGTTGCACCCGCACAGGGCCAGCGCCAGCGCCCCGGCCAGTATCAGGGCAATCAGCCGCCTCATAGCAGTTGGATGGCGGCGGCCATGGACCCCCGGTTGGTGCCCATCCGCCGGTGGCTCCAGTATTTGTCCGGCATACAGGCGGTGCACTCGCCGCACACCGCGATGTGGTCCCGCGTCAGCCCCGCCAGCTCCAGCCGCCGGGCGTTGATGCCCTTCAGGTCCACCGCGTACTTCCCGTTCTCCTTGATGTGGATAAAGGGCAGCGCCGGAGAGGACAGGCTGTTCATCATGGCGTTGGGCACGTCCTCATGGGTCTCAAAGCAGTCGGGGCCGATCCCGGGGCCCACCGCCGCCAGGATATCCTCCGGCGCGCAGTCGAACACATCCCGCATCCGCTCCACCGCCGTGGTCACGATACCCGCGGCGGTGCCCCGCCACCCGGCGTGGACGGCAGCCGCCACCCGGCGGACCGGATCGTACAGCAGCACGGGGATGCAGTCGGCGGAGAAGATGGTCAGGATGACGCCGGGCGTGGCGGTCATCAGGCCGTCCGCCTCATAACCCACCTTGTCGTAGGGGTCCGTCTTCCAGTCGGCGGAGGTCACCACCCGCACCGTGCCCTTGTGGACCTGGTTGGTCATGGCGATCCGGTCCCCGGCGGCGCCGATGGCGCCGTAGAACCGCCGGTAGTTCTCCCGCACATGGTCCGGGTCGTCCCCCCGGCTCACCCC
>CAZUWQ010000123.1:0-3443 GCA_964624195.1 uncultured Oscillospiraceae bacterium
TCCCGCTGCCTTTTTTTGTCTGCGTTTCCCATATTATCATGTTCTTCCCCGTCCGACAAGAGAAAACCGATACTTTTTTCGGAAAATTTGAAAAAAACGGCGGCCACAGGATCCTGTGGCCGCCGCAGGGGAGACGGGCGGACTCAGTGGCACACCTCGCAGTGATCGCAGTCGCCGCAGTCGGGGAACAGGCTGTGATCATAGGCGATGCCGTTTTTGTCGTAGTAATCCTTGACGGCGGCCTTCACCGCCTCCTCCGCCAGCACGGAGCAGTGGAGCTTGTGGGCGGGCAGGCCGTCCAGCGCCTCAGCCACCGCCTTGTTGGTGAGCGTCAGCGCCTGGTCCAGAGGCTGGCCCTTGATCATCTCGGTGGCCATGGAGCTGGACGCGATGGCGGAGCCGCAGCCGAAGGTGGAAAACTTCACGTCGGTGATGATATTGTCGTCGATCTTCAGGTAGATCTTCATAATGTCGCCGCACTTGGCGTTGCCCACCTCGCCCACGCCGTCGGCGTTCTCGATGACGCCCACGTTCCGGGGATGGGTGAAGTGGTCCATGACTTTTTCACTGTATAACATAGCTGCGCTTTCCCTCCTGTAAGTCGTGCCACACCGGGGACATGGACCGCAGATAGTCCACCACCTCCGGCACGGCGGTCAAAATGTGGTCGACGTCGGCCTCCGTGTTGTACTCGCTGAGGGTCAGCCGCAGGGACCCGTGGGCCACTTCATGGGGCCGGCCGATGGCCAGCAGCACATGGCTGGGATCCAGGCTGCCCGAGGTACAGGCGGAGCCGGAAGACGCCTGGATGCCTTTGGCGTCCAGCAGCAAAAGCAGGGACTCGCCTTCGATGCCCTCAAAGCAGAAGCTCACATTGCCCGGGAGACGGTGGGTCCGGTCTCCGTTGAGGGCGCAGTGGGGAACGCGGGCCAGGCCGTCGATGAGCTTGTCCCGCAGGGCGGTCACCTTGGCGGCGTTGTCCGCCATGTGGTCCAGCGACTCCTGAAAGGCCGCCGCCATGCCCAGGATGGCGGGCAGATCCTCCGTCCCCGCCCGGCGATTCTTCTCCTGCGCCCCGCCCTGGATAAAGGGGAGCGCGGGCACGCCCCGGCGGACGTACAGCAGGCCCACGCCCTTGGGACCGTGGAACTTGTGGGCGGAAAGGGACAGCATATCGATGTTGTCGGCGGCCACATCGATGGGGATGTGTCCCGCCGCCTGGACCGCATCGGTGTGGAAGGGGATCCCCCGCTCCCGGCACAGGGCGCCGATCTCCCGGATGGGCTGAATGGTGCCGATCTCGTTGTTGGCGTACATCACCGACACCAGGCAGGTGTCCTCCCGGAGGGCGGCGGCCAGCTCGTCCAGCCGGACCAGCCCGTTCTCGTGGACGGGGAGCAGCGTGACCTCGAAGCCCTCCTTCTCCAGGGCCTTCAGGGTGTGGAGCACCGCGTGGTGCTCAAAGGCGGTGGACACGATATGCCGCCTGTTCTTTTTGGCTCCCGTCAGGGCGGCGGAGCGGATGGCCTGGTTGTCCGCCTCGCTGCCGCCGGAGGTGAAGATGATCTCACTTGGCTGGCAGCCCAGCCCCTTCGCCATGACCGCCCTGGCCTTCTCCAGCGCCTCCGCCGCCGCCTGGCCCACCGAGTGGAGGCTGGACGGGTTGCCGTACAGCGTGTCGAAGCTGTCGGTCATGGCCCGGATGGCCGCCTCGCTCATTTTGGTGGTGGCGGCGTTATCCGCGTATACCTGCATGGAGTTCCCTCCTTATCCATGGAATTGCTCCATGATGATAGCACTTTAATCCTATTATGTCAATAGGATTTTTGGGAGGACGATCAGGGGGCAAGGACGATACAGTCGTAGCGGACCGACTTCCCGGTGAGGGAATAGCTGACCCGGCGCCCCGCCAGGGCGGGCCCCTTGGCGGGGCGCTTGATGACGATCTTCCGGGGGCGGGCGGCCATGGCCGCCGCCAGCAGCGCCTCCTCGTCGGCGCAGGGGAGCTCCAGGCCGTGGAGCAGCTGGAACTTCTTTTTGGTCAGGGCGGATTTGCCCCTTTCGGGAAACATGGGGTCCAAAAAGACCACGTCGGGGCGGGGGGACAGGCGGGGCAGCTCGACGATGCTGTCCGCCTCGAACAGCTCCATGCGGGACGCGGCGATGGCCAGACCTGGAGTGTCGGCGGCGCGGCGGAGCGCGTCCCGCAGCAGGGCGGCGATAACGGGGTTGCGTTCGTACAGCCTGACGGTGAAGCCGGCTGCGGCCAGCAGCAGGGAGTCCTCCCCCAGGCCGGCGGTGGCGTCCACCGCCAGAGGCGCGGGGCCGGCGTCCTTCAGGCGGGCGGCCCGGACCAGCAGCTCGCGGGACAGGTTGGACGGCCGCAGCCGGGGGAGCATCCGGGCCAGGTCGCAGCGCAGCGCCTGACCGCCGCCCTCCAGCGCGAGGCCGTCCGCCCGGAGGCGGAGGGTGGGGGCCGCGTCCCCGGAAAGTGTCTTGTCTTGCCGCGCCATGGCGGGTCCCTCCTCTGTCCGCGTCTGTTGTCAATATGATAATATGTTTGGCGGCATGGGTCAAGAAGATCCTGGCCGGGGCGGTATTTTTCCCCTTTACAACCGCGTCGGGTTTGAATATAATTATCTCATGAATTTATGCCCGGACACGGGCGAGAAGGATGGAGCATATGCTGGAATTTGACGAATACAAGGTGAAGCTGAACGATCTGAAGCCCGAACTGGACAAGCTGGGGCAGTCGCTGGACCTGGGCGGGGCGGAGCGGGAGCTGGATATGCTCCGGGCGGAGTCCGCCGCCGACGGGTTCTGGGACGACGTGGAGAAAGCCCGGAAGGTCCAGCAGCGCATCAGCCATCTGGAGGGCAAGATGAGCGCCCAGCAGCGGCGGCTGGACAGCCTGGACGATCTGCTGGTGCTGTGCGAGATGGGCAACGAGGAGGAGGACGCCTCCCTGATCCCCGAGGTGGAGGACGGATTTCAGAAGCTGCTGGCCGACATGGAGAGCGCCCGGCTGGAGACCCTGCTGGGCGGCGAGTACGACGACGCCCCCGCCCTGGTGTCCCTCCAGGCCGGGGCCGGCGGCACCGAGGCCCAGGACTGGGCCCAAATGCTGTACCGGATGTACACCCGCTGGGCGGAGCGCCACGGCTTTTCCTACACCGTGCTGGACTATCAGGACGGGGACGAGGCGGGCATCAAGTCCGCCGCCATCCGCATCGAGGGCCGGCACGCCTACGGCTATCTGAAAAGCGAGCACGGCGTCCACCGTCTGGTGCGCATCTCCCCCTTCGACGCCAACGCACGGCGGCAGACCTCCTTCGCCGCCGTGGAGGTCACCCCCGAGATCGACGACAGCGTGGAGGTGGACATCCGGCCCGAGGACATCGAGATGCAGGTGTACCGCTCCTCCGGCGCCGGCGGCCAGCACA
>CAZUWQ010000124.1:0-3409 GCA_964624195.1 uncultured Oscillospiraceae bacterium
TCGATTTTGTGACCCGCTATCAAGGTCAATGTACACTTGTGGAGGTAAAGGCTGCAACAGGGAACGTAAAAAGCACGAAAACGATTTTGAATCACCCGGAAAAATATCATGTCAGCAGCGCAATCAAGCTGGGCGATTACAATGTGGGAAGAGCTGGGCAGATCCTTACCCTTCCGTTGTATATGGCATTTTTGCTACGGAAGGTCTGACGCCCACATCAAGCAGACCGGGGAGCCGCTGTTTGCGGCTCCCCGGTCTTTGTCAGCAGTTCTTTTTCACTACCTCTTGTACGCTTCCCATCGCCGAAGCGGTGGAATGGTACGAAAAAGCCTCCGCCCAGGGCAGCCAGTACGCCGATTACCGGCCGGGAAAGCTGTATCTCCAAGGCGAGGAAATTCCTAAGAACGTGCCAAAAGCGGCAGAACACCTCACACGGTCTGCCGGGAGAGGAAATCAGTGCGCGCAGTAACAGGCGTATACTGCGCAGTTGACAGTTTTACATCCTTGCCTATGCTAACGTTTTCTCGCTAAGATCTCTTGTCACCACAGCACCAATCGGCAGGGTTTTCCGTCCAGCATATAACGCACCGCCAAACCGCCGTCTGCCTCTACCTGAACGTTTTCCGAATGACGCAGCCGGAGCAAGGCACGGTAGCGGTCTACCGCCCGCGGTGTATATCGGGCCGGGTCGTCGGAGATCAGCAATACCTGTCCAAACAGGGCGTTGACCGTCCCAAGTTTCTCCTTCTGCTCCTGTGTCAGTTTCAAATTTTCCTCCCGGAGGAAAAACACATCCGGGTCACTGCCATAGGCCCGGCCATTGAGCTGCCGGCGGAAGATCGTGTTTTCTATGGCCTGCTTCGTAGAGACACGCTCCCGGTGAAACAGGCGCATAAACCATTTGCCATCCCAATCCAGGCTCACGTCGCAGCTGATCCGGCAGTAGTCCACCAGGCCAAAGGCCGGCATTACGGGGACGCCGCAGCCCAGGATCAGCTTGTCACCGCACCACTCCCGCAGCAGCTCCATGGCCCGGAGCATCCGGCCCGCCCGGCTCTCCGTCTTTGTTCCAAAGGGGGCCGCGCCATAGAGAAAGTCCAGCTTTACCAGGTCAAAGCCCCATTCATTCAGCACCCGGTCAAACACCCGGCGCAGATAGTCCTGGACCTCCGGCAGATCAATGTCCAAGCTGTAAAAACCGCTCCAGTTGCCGCCGCAGCGCCAAGGCTTCCCATCCACCTGGAAAAGCCAGTCCGGGTGGTCCTGATACAGCTCTGATTCTGTCTCACACACGAAGGGGGCCAGCCACAATCCGGCCAGGAAGCCCTTTGCGTGGGCTTTGTCAGCGATAGCCTTCATGCCGCCGGGAAATTTTGAGAGATCAGGGGCCAGCCAATCGCCTACTTTCGGCTCCCACCCGTCGTCTACCTGGAACAGGTCGCCGGGCTGGAGCAGGGATGCGCAGCCGGACAGATCCGCCAGAATGGTCTCCTGGCTGATATCCTGATACCGGTTGTACCAGCTTGAGTAGCCCGCCAGGGGCTTCGAGGTCCGGGGAACGCGGTCCATGGCGGCAAACCAGGCGTCAAACACCTCGTCCTCCCCGCCCTCGGCAAAAAACAGGTCGAAGGCAGCCAGCTCTCCGCCGGAATGCTCTACCCCGGCGCAGTCCCGTTGGATGGTCAGCAAAGCGTCGGAGCTGTCATAGCGGAACAGGGTATAGCCGGGGCGCTCATCCAGGGAGGCAACCAGGCGGAACCGCTCTCCCCGGCGGAAATAACAGTAGGAAAAGCCATGAGTCACCCCCCGGCGGCCAGGATAGTCCACAAAATGGTAGTCGCCGTAACGGTCAAAGCCGTATTTGTCCAGAAGGAACCGGGGCACATGACGCAGTCCGCGGAGCCTGTCCCGTTTCCCCCGCTCCGGACAATGGGTCCAGGTCTGATAGCCGTTCATAAAGACCCGTTCGTCCTCTCCCATAGGCCAGGACAGCCGCGCTTCCACGGTCTCCAGTATCCCCGCCGGCGCATCACAGTGAATGCGCACCACTCCCAAAGGGGCTTGCACCGCCCCGGTCACAGGGGCGCAGCCCGTCACCTGGACAACCCAACTCAGTTCAGCCATTGGAGCCCTCCCGAGCGTGCAGTTCCCGGCCGATCTCTGCCGTCCGCTGGTCGGTCAGGGTAAATTTCCGGCGGAACAGGATCAGCGCCAGGGCCAGCACCACCATGGGGAGCACCGTCATCAGCAGGCGCAGGCCTATCAGCGTACCCTGGCTCTGGGCGGCTATGGGCCCGGTCTCATCGGTGTTGCCCACCAGACCGATCAGGTCCAGACCGATGCCCGTAAAGAATACCGCCACACCGGAGGCGGCCTTGACCACAAAGGTCTGCATGGAGAAGATGACGCTTTCCTCCCGCCGCCCGGTCTTTAACTGCCCGTAGTCCACGCTGTTGGACAAAAACAGAGTGGTCAGCACTGACAGCATTCCGTTGCAGGCAAACACCGCCACGCCGGGAACGCACAACAGGGCCAGATTTCCGGAGAAGCCGGTCAGACATATGGCCAGGAGCGCCGCGTATCCGGCCAGGGCCAGAATCAGGCTGAAGGTGAATACCTGGGTGCTGGACAGCTTTTTGCGCAGCAGAGGATAGAGCACCATCATGCCCAGGATCTGGGCCGCGCCGCCAATGGTGGAAAAGAGCGTGTAGCTGGCCTTCCAGTTCGCGCCGCCAAAGTCATACTTGAAGAAGTAGATGATAAAGTTTGAGGTGAGGTAAAGCGCGCAGTTGATGAGCACGATGCTGGCCACCACCACCATAGCCTGGTCATTGCGGAACAGGGCCCGGAACATCTCCTTCACGCTGGCGGTCTTCATCTCGCTTTGGGAGTTTTCCTTGAAAAATACACAGCACAGGAGCTCCGCGATGACAAAGACGACGGCCACGATCAGGGCCACCATTTTGAAGCCCTGCCGCTCGCTGCTGCCGCCCAGCGCACCCACCAGCAGCATGGTGAACATGGCGATCAGGGCGGAGCCTATCCCCGCGCAGGTGCGGCCCACCACCGACAGGTTTTCCCGGTCCTTGGGGGTCTTGGTGACGGCGGGGATCATGGACCAATAGGGAATGTCCATCATGGTGTAGGTGACGCCCCAGAGGATATAGGCCACCGCGAAGTAGACCATCAGCCCGGCACCTTCCAGGGCGGGAGCGGCGAACATGGCATACAGCACCAGCGCGTTGAGCACCGTACCGCTGAACAGCCAGGGGCGGAAGCGTCCCCAGCGGCTCCGGGTCTTGGCCACGACCACGCCCATAAAGGGATCGTTCAGGGCGTCGAACACCCGGGCGATCATCAGGATCAGACCCACAAAGGTGGCGGACAGCCCCAGCACGTCCTGATAATA
>CAZUWQ010000125.1:0-3384 GCA_964624195.1 uncultured Oscillospiraceae bacterium
CCGTCATCGGCGGCAGATTCGGCGGGCATACCGTGTCCGACGAGCTGGGCCTGCCCGTCACCGCCACGGGGCTGGCGCTGCCCTGCGGGGCCGCCGGCCGATGGACGCCGCAATGAGGAAAGAGGCATTCTCTTGAGCGAGCCTATTCTGAAAACCGAAGATCTCACCTTCCGGTACACCACCGAGGAAGGCGTGGCCCCCACAGTGCTGGACGGGATCGACTTGCAGATCGAACCCGGCTCCTTTGTGGCGGTACTGGGCCGCAACGGGTCGGGCAAGTCCACCCTGGCCAAGCACTTCAACGCCATCCTCCTGCCCTCCGGCGGCAAGGTGTATGTGGACGGCATCGACACCTGTGACGAGGACAGGCTGCTGGACATCCGCCGCGCGGTGGGCATGGTGTTTCAAAACCCGGACAACCAGATCGTCGCCAGCGTGGTGGAGGAGGACGTGGCCTTCGGCCCGGAGAACCTGGGCGTCCCCCCCGCCGACATCCGGCAGCGGGTGGACCGGGCGCTGGAGACCGTGGGCATGGACGGGTACGCCCGCCACGCCCCCCATCTCCTGTCCGGCGGGCAGAAGCAGCGGGTCGCCATCGCCGGGGTCCTGGCAATGGAGCCCCGGTGCGTGGTGCTGGACGAGCCCACCGCCATGCTGGACCCGGTGGGCCGCCGGGAGGTACTGTCCACCATCCGGCAGTTGAACCGGGACAAGGGCATCACCGTGGTGCTCATCACCCATCACATGGACGAGGCAGCCCAGGCCGACCGCCTGGTGGTGATGCACGACGGCCGCGTTGTGGCCGACGGCGCCCCCGTCGAGGTGTTTCGGGACGTGGCCGGGCTGCGGGCGCTGGGGCTGGAGGCGCCGGAGCCGGTAGTCCTTCTGTATGAGCTGCGTGAAAGCGGCGTGGACGTGCCGCTGGACGCCCTCACCGTGGACGACTGCGCCGGGGTCCTGGCCCCCCTGCTGACCGGCAAATGATTTGATACCCCAAAGGACGGTCTCCCTATGACCCCAATCATCCAAACCATACAACTGACACACACCTACAGCCAGGGCACCCCCTTTGAGCACACCGCGCTGGACCGGGTGGATCTCTCCGTCCAGCCGGGGGAATACCTGGCGGTCATCGGCCGCACCGGCTCGGGCAAGTCCACCCTGATCCAGCACCTGAACGGCCTGCTGAAGCCCACCTCCGGCCAGGTCCTGTTCGACGGTCAGGACATCTGGGAGAGCAAGGAGCGCACCCGGCAGGTCCGCTTTCAGGTGGGGCTGGTGTTCCAGTACCCGGAGTACCAGCTGTTTGAGGAGACGGTCTATAAGGATATCTCCTTCGGCCCCAAAAACATGGGGCTGGACGAGGGGGAGATCGACCGCCGGGTCCGTCAGGCCGCCCGCTTTGTGGGCCTGGAGGACGGGGTGCTGGACAAGTCCCCCTTCGACCTGTCCGGGGGTCAGAAGCGCCGGGTTGCCATCGCCGGCGTCATCGCCATGGAGCCTCAGGTGCTCATTTTGGACGAACCCACCGCCGGACTGGACCCCTCCGGCGCCGCCCGCATCTTAGACAATATCCGTACCTATCACCGGGAGAAGGGCGCCGCCATCGTGCTGGTATCCCACTCCATGGACGAGGTGGCCCGGGAGGCCCAGCGTCTGGTGGTGTTCCGGGACGGCGCCGTTCCCTTCTCCGGCGCCCCTGAAGAGGTCTTTGCCCATGGGGTGGAGCTGGAGGAAATGGGCCTGGGCGTGCCCGCCATGACCCGGCTGTTCCACCGCCTGCGGTCCATGGGCGCCGATGTGCCCGCCTCCGTCTATACCGTGGAGCAAGCCAGGGACGCCATTCTGAGCGCCCTGCGCCGGGGCCCCCGCGGAGAAGGGGGGGCGATGTAATGGCTCTGAAGGACATTACCCTGGGCCAGTATTTCCCCGGCAATTCCCCCATCCATCGCCTGGACCCGCGGGCAAAGCTGGTGGCCATGATCCTCTACATCGTGGCCCTGTTTCTGGGGGACTGGTTCATCACCTACGCCATTTTGCTGGCCGTTCTGATCTTAGTGGTGGCGGTGTCCACCGTCAGCTTCAAGGCATTGGTACGGGGCATGAAGCCGGTGCTCTTCCTGCTGATCTTCACCGCTGTGCTCAACATCTTCTACACGCCGGGCCGGACGCTGGTGAGCTTCTGGATCCTCACCATCACCTACGAGGGTTTGATCCACGCCTTCTTCATGGTGGTACGCATCATGATGCTGATCTCCTGCACCTTCCTGCTCACCTACACCACCTCCCCCCTGGCCATCACCGACGGCATCGAGGCGCTGCTGAGTCCCCTGAAAAAGCTCCACGCCCCCATCCACGAGCTGGCTATGATGATGTCCATCGCCCTGCGGTTCATCCCCACGCTGATCGAGGAGACGGATAAGATCATGTCCGCCCAGCGTGCCAGAGGCGCGGACTTCGACACCGGCAACCTGATCCAGAAGGCCAAGGCCCTGATCCCCCTGCTGGTCCCCCTGTTCATCTCCGCCTTCCGGCGGGCGGACGAGCTGGCCACCGCCATGGAGTGCCGCTGTTACCACGGCGGCCAGGGCCGCACCCGCATGAATCAGCTCCATTTCAAGCCCGTCGACGGGCTGTTTATGGCCGGGGCCCTGCTGCTGTGCGTGGCGGTGGGCGTCCTGGGCCGGATGGGTCTTTAGAAAGGCGGCGCGCCCTTGGAAACACGGAATATCGCCCTGCGCCTGAGCTTTACCGGCACTGCCTACCACGGCTGGCAGGTGCAGAAAAACGCCCTCTCGGTGGCGGAGACCCTGGAAACGGCCCTGTCCTCCGTGGTGGGCCACCCTGTCCGGGTGGTGGGCGCGGGCCGTACCGACGCCGGCGTCCACGCCCGGGTCTATGTGGCAAACTTCCGCACCACCTCCGGCATTCCCCTGGAGCGGCTGCCCCTGGCGGTGAACACCCGGCTGCCCGACGACATCGTGGTGTCCAGGGCCACCCAGGTATCCGACGGCTTCAACGCCATCGGCTCCTGCCTGAAAAAAGAATACACCTACCGCATCTACAACTCCCGCATCCGGGACCCGTTTTATGTCAACCGGGTGTGGTTCTATCCCCGCCCGCTGGACGAGGGGGTGATGGCGGAGGCCGCCCGCCGGTTCGTGGGCACCCACGACTTCGCCGCCGTCCGCTCGGTGGGCACCGAGACCAGGACCACCGTCCGCACGGTCCACTATTTCGACGTCACCCGGAAGGGGCGGCTCATCGACTGCCGGGTGTGCGCCGACGGCTTTCTCTACAACATGGTGCGGGCCATGGTGGGCACCTGTGTCTACGCCGCCGAGGGCAAGCTGGACCCGGCGGACATCCCCGCTATCCTCTCCT
>CAZUWQ010000126.1:0-3310 GCA_964624195.1 uncultured Oscillospiraceae bacterium
GCGGCGCCGCTTCCGGCGGCGCAGGAGCAGCCTGACCGCGACGATCAGCAGAACGACGACCAGGATCACCAGCAGAACAACGGCGCCCAGCGCCAGCTCGATAAAGTGGGACGCCCAGAAGCCGCAGCCCGCCAGCTCAAACACCGCGCTGGGATGGACCTCCTCCCGCTCCAGCGCCTGGACCGTCGGGAGGACCGTCTCCCCGTCCGCGCCGGTCATCGCGCCGAGCGTCTCCCCGCTCCAGAACTCGTCGGGCAGGAGCAGCTCGTAGACGTCTCCGTCTGTGCCGTCCAGATCAAAGATCTTGTAGGCGTAGTGGAGAGAACCGGCGCTGTACTCCACCGCCCGCACCTGCCCGGCGCCCTGGGGGATCTCCGACAGGGTGAGCACATAGGTCCTGTCCGCGGGGATGGTAAGCATGGTGACCCCGCCCAGGGAGCCCACCCCCGCCACGTCCACCGGTTCGCCGTCCTCATCCCGCAGGGACCAGGTCACCCCGCTGTCCAGAAAGACCCGGCGATAGTCCAGGTCAAAGACGAACAGCTCCTCCGGGTCGTCTTGCGACAGCATCCAGGAGACATAGACCTCCGGGCAGTGCTCGTAAAAGAGCCTGACCGACAGCTTCAGCGCGTCCTCCCCCTCCGCCTGCGGCTCCAGCTTCTCCTGAAGCAGATCCCAGAGAAGGACGGACAACAGGGTGTTGGCCGTGGGCGCCTCGTCCAGCACCGCCTGGCCCGTGTCCCCGTTCTCAGTCAGCGCGCCGCACAGGGCCTTCAGCAGCTGGAGGGTCCCGGAGCGGTTTTCCCACGCCTTGTCCAGCACCGCCTCTATCCGGGTCTGGTACTCGCCGGCCGTCCCCGCCATGTCGTAGATCAGCTGGCACAGCTTCTGGATGAGCCAGTTGACCTCCAGACTGTTGGTATATTCCCGGCCCGTGATGTCCCGGTAGATCTCCGCCACCGGCTCCCGCCGGCTCAGATAGTCCGGCGTGGTCTCCTGGGCGGGGAGGTGGAGGGTGGTGCCCAGCTTGCCGTAGCCCCATTCGGCAATGGGAACGGTGGGCACCGGGTCGAACATCCCCACGATGTTGAAAATATTGCTGAGATCATAGGTCCCGTCCTCGGAAAAGTCGTAGACCCCGGTCTGGGCGTTGTTGGGGGTGGCAAAGGTGTAGACATACAGGTCCTCGTTGGCCACCTTTTCCGTCTCGATGGCCAGCACCGCCGCCATATTGCTCACCGCCGCCGCCCGGCTGTAGCCGCCCATCCACAGCTTGAACCGCCCGCCGTCCGCGTAGGCGTCCACATAGTCGAACACCCGCCGGAACACCTCAGAGGCGGCGGTAAAAAAGCCGTCGTGCACGGCGCTGTCCCCAAAGGAAAAGTTGCTCAGCCACTCGTCCTCATAGCCCCCGCCGCTGACCGCCGCGGCCACCAGCAGGAACTCCCCCTGCTCGTCCCGCAGCCGCTTGGAGCCGATCAGGGTGGCGATGGTCTCGGCGGTGGGCGTCTCGTCAAACTGCTGGCTGACGAACTCCCCGAAGCCCGCCTGAGTCAGATAGTCCCGGATGTGCGCGTCCTTATGGTCCAGGGGCTGGTCCGCGCTGCGGAACGCCGACACCGCCATTCCCAGGGTGCATTGGGCCAGCTGATGGTTGTACAGCTCGCCTGTGCCGGTAAACCAGTCGTCGCTGTACGGGAATTGAGCCGTCAATTCCCGGTCCGGGCAGGACGGGGAGTCAAACTGCCCCGTGAGCTGGAGGACGCTCTCCTCCCCGCCCGCGGCCAGGGCCGGCATCGCCAGGCCCGCGCACAGCAGCAGCGACAGGGCGGCGCACGCCGCCCGGACCGGCCAGCCTCTCCTTTTCATAGGTCAGGCACCCGCCTTTCTGTGAGCTGTTTCCCGCGCGGCCGCGGCGCCCCGCCGTCCCGCCCGCGCTCTCTTTGAACAGGTCATCCCAGAAAGAATGCGTCCCGGATGGCGTTGATGATCATATCCGCCAGGGAGACGGAGGCGAGGGTGACGGAGATCGCCGTCAGCGCCCCCGGTCTCAGCCATTCGGCCACCTTTTTCAGGATCGGGTAGATCACATATTGCAGCATCAGGCCCGCCAGGGCGAAAAACAGCACCGACCGGGCGCAGATATACCCGTTGATGTTGCCCCAGTTCCAGATCTCCACGTTGTAGTCCCAGAAACGGGTGTGGAAGCACTGGTAGACCACCAGTCCGGTGACATACTCCAGCGCGCCGCATACCACGCCGGAAATGAGGAATACCAGCAGCGGCTTTTTCCGCAGCTTCCTTGTGGCCAGGTAGATAAACACCCCGCCGAAGCCGTAGATGGGGATCCACGGGCCGAAGGTGTGGCCCCGCTTGAGCCAGTGCCACATCCCCTCCTCGATATAGTCATTGATACGGTAAAACAGCTCCTCATATACGAACCCCACCACGCCGCCGATCACGAAAACCAGCAGGATGATGCACAGCTCCTGCCGGTGCTCCGACAGCCAACTGCTCCCTTTTCCCTTATTCTGTACCAAAACGACACCTCCACATCAGGATCTTTTCAGCCGGCCGCCCGGCGCGAATGAACATTTATTTTTCACCGGCCCGAAAACGGGCCGCCCGGAGGCGGCTCATTTTTGGTTGGCTGTCAGCAAATACCCGCTCAGGCCGGACATCAGCAGTTGAAAGATCGTATCCTCCGTATTCTCGTCATTGGGCAGCACGCCCTCCACCACATATTTGGCGTACATGACCGTGCTGGTCAGCACATGGAGCCACAGCAGGTCCTGATTCATCTGCAGGATCCCGGGGAAAAAGAACTGGAACGCGTGGACGATCTCCACAAACTTCTTGAAATAGCTGACGTCCCGCGTCTTGTCATACCGATAAAACAGCGCGCCGTCCCGGAAGCGGTGATAGAATACGGTCTCGTCCGGGTGGGAGACCCAAAACCGGAAATACGGCTGCCAAAGCTGCCGCGCGGCGCCGAAGGGGTCGGTGCGCACGGCCTGAACATCGAACTCTATGCCGTCAAAGAGCGCCGCCACCTGCTTGTCCACATAGGTAAAGGCGGCCACCATCAGCTCGTCCTTCCCCCCAAAATAGCGGTACAGTGCCCCCTGGGACAGTCCGGCCAGGCGGCTGATGTGCTGGATACGCACCCCATCCAGGCCGTGCTGCCGCACGGCCCGATAGGTCGCTGAAATGATCCGTCTCCTTGTGTCATCCAAAAGCGCACCGCTCCCTTCCCCGCTCCGGGTCCTTCGCGCAAATGCTCTCTTTTTTTATTTTACCGCAGAAAACG
>CAZUWQ010000127.1:0-3308 GCA_964624195.1 uncultured Oscillospiraceae bacterium
CGGTGCGGGGGTCCACCAGCTCGGGGAACTCCCGGAGCACGTCGGTCATCTCGTTGCCCCGCTCGCCGCAGCCGATATAAATGACGATGTCCACGTCCGACCACTTGGCCAGGGCGTGCTGCATCACCGTCTTGCCCGAACCGAAGGGGCCGGGGATGGCGGCGGTGCCGCCCTTGGCGACAGGGAAGAAGGTGTCCACGATGCGCTGCCCGGAGGACAGGGGGCGGGTGGGGGGATACTTGTGCTTGTAGGGGCGGCCCACCCGGACGGGCCAGCGCTGGCTCATGGTCAGCTCCACCTCCGTGCCGTCGTCCTTCTGCAGGACGGCGACGGTCTGCTTCACATTGTAGGAGCCGGCGGCGGCCACGCTTTTCAGAGTGCCCTTCAGGTTGGGGGGCACCATGATCTTATGGAGCACCACGGGGGTCTCGGGGACGGTGCCGATGACGTCGCCGCCCACCACTTTATCGCCCGCCTTGGCGGTGGGGGTGAACTCCCACAGCTTTTCCGGGTCGATGGGGGGCACCTCCACGCCGCGGGGCAGGTTGTTACCCTTCACCCGCTTCATGATCTCCTCCAGGGGGCGCTGGATGCCGTCGTAAATATTTTCGATCATGCCGGGGCCCAGCTCCACGCTCATGGGGTAGCCGGTGGAGACTACCTCGGCGCCGGGGCCCAGGCCGGAGGTCTCCTCGTACACCTGGATGGAGGCGGCGTCGCCGTTCATGGTGAGGATCTCGCCGATGAGACGCTGGGGACCCACGCGGACCACGTCGGACATATTGGCGTCCGACAGGCCGGTGGCCACCACCAGGGGTCCGGAGACTTTCACGATTTTTCCGCTCAAATCTTCAACCTTCCTTCGATTTCAATAATAGGGACGGAAGCGAGCCCGCCCGGTCGTCGGTTTTATAATATATCCGCTCCGATGGCCCGTTCTACGGCTTTTTTGATGTTGTCCATGCCGATGCCCAGGGAGCCCTCCTTGCCGGGGATGAGGATGATGGCGGGGGTGAGCGCGTCCTTATAGCGGGCGATGTCGCTCTCCAGCGCCGTGGCCAGCGTCTCGGTGAGGTAGACGATGGCGTAATCCTCTTTGGCGATGTGATGGAGGACCGAACGGGCCTCCTCCGGGGACTCCACGGGGAAGGTGGACAGGCCCAGCACCCGGAAGCCCATAACGCTGTCCTTATCGCCCAATACGGCGATCTTATAGCCTGCCATTGCCGCCACCTCCTATGCGCACGGCCTGCGCAGCCGTTGCCGCAGCACTTTGCCGTCCAGCCCCGCCATGCGCCCGTTCATGATGATACGGATGGCGGTCTGCTCCGCTTCCCTGGCGTACAGATACGCCGCGATGGGCTGCTCCCCGAAGGGGACCCGCCGTCCCTCTACGACATAAGAGGTCACCGCGTCGTCGCACAGCCGCTCAAATTCCGTCAGCGCGCCGCTGCCGGGGGCGCTCACCGCCGCGCCCGCGGCGGCGGCCTCCGCCAGGGGGGTGGAGCGATACAGCGCGCTCAGAGCCTCGCCCCGGGCCGCGGCCACCGCGGACGCGGACACCGTTCCCCCGTCCGCCAGCACCAGGGACAGGAACTCGGCGCCCTTGCCGAGCCGTCCGGCCCGGACCGCGGCGCGGAGATTGGCGCTGTCGATCAGCAGGGCGGCGTAGCCCCGCAAGAACTTGCTCCCGGATGACTCTGCAAGCTGGGTCAGCTCCTCAAAATAGGCCCGGTCCAGGATGAGATCCGCCAACTGCGGGTCCCCGGAGGCCGCGAGAGCTTCCTGCGCCCTGGCTACTCCCTGGGCAAAGATCTTGGGATAGCTTCCCAGGCCCTTTCCCCGGAAGTCCTCCGCCAGCGCGTCCGGCGCGTAGCGCCCGCCGCCCAGCAGCAGCCGGTCAAAATCCTTTTCCAGGGCGCCGGACTTCACCAGCACCTTGGCGTTATGGTAGTCGTATTTGCAGCGGAACACATCCAGGATCGCCGTGTTGTCCATGCCGCGCCCCAGATCCCGGAACATCTCCGCCTGGGCCTCGGCCAGCATTTCCTCCAGCGCCGACGGAGTGATCTCCCGAAGCTCGCCGTAGCCGCATTCCGACAGCACCTTCGCCGCTTCCGACAAGTCCTTCGCGTCGATCATCCGGTCCATCCGTTCCCGGGTGAGCAGCCGCAGCTCCATGACCCGCACACGCATGGACAGGGCCAGGTAATCCGTGTCCCGCACGGTCTTTACTCGTGACAAACTCAACTCCCCTTTCTTCCCGCAGGGAGGTCATTCAAACAGCACCTTGGCGACCTGTCCCGATAAGGCCCCGCGCTGAAGCCGCACCAAGGTTTCAAACGCGCAGTTTACCTCTACGTCGCCGCCGCTCAGGATAAAACCGCCCTCCATGGGCCGGGACTCCTCCGACAGGGTGAGCATAGCGGCGCCGTTCAGCAGAGCGGAGGCGCCGACCACCACCTTGTCCAGCAGGGCGCCCGCCTTGGACTCGGTGACCTCGTCGGGCAGTTTGGGGGCCGCGGCCCTGGCCAGCCGCTCATTGGCGGCGGTCACAACAGCTTTGCCCACCCGGTCCCGGTCCGCCGGGGAGAAGATCAGCTTTTCCCGGCCCGTGGACGACGCCGCCACCGCAAGATCGGTCAGCAGGGCCACATACTGCTCCTGGGGCAGCTCCCGCAGCTTCCGCAGCGCCAGCTCAAAGGCATCCTCCAGCACCTCCTGCCTGGCGGCCAGGACAGCCTTGCGGCACTCCAGCTGGGCTACAGAGGCCAGGCGTTCCTTGCGCTCATGAGCGGTACGCTCGCCCCTGGCCAGGATCTCCGCCGCCTCCGCCTGGGCCTGGGCCTGGTAGCGGGCGGAGACCTCCGCCGCCTGTGTCCGGGCCTCGTCCAACACGGCGTCGATCTCCGCCTGGGCGTCGCCGCTGATGCGGTCAATGATCTTGTCGATACCGTTCATACTTGGTCCCGCCTTTCCCGTTTCGCAAGCTCAGATCCACAGCAGCATCAGCATGGAAGCCAGCAGAGAAAGGATGGCGTAGAACTCCACGATACCGCACAGGATAAGGCCCTTGGACCAGTCGTCCGGCTTCTTGGCCAGGATGTTGATGGAGCCGGCGGCCACGCGGCCCTGGGCGATGGCGGACAGCAGGCCGCCCAACGCCATCGGCAGACAGGCGGCGAAATACTGGAAGCCCTGGACCAGAGTCAGGTCGGCGGCAGAGCCGTCCATCATGCCCATCCGGATCAGAGCGAAGAACCAGACCACCAGACCGTACAGGCCCTGTGTGCCGGGGAGGAGCTGAA
>CAZUWQ010000128.1:0-3249 GCA_964624195.1 uncultured Oscillospiraceae bacterium
TAGTTCTGGTAGGAGCCCATGAAGCAGGACAGGACCACCTTGCAGGGCAGCTGGCCCTGATCGCTCAGCACGGCGGACTCCGGACGGAGCACCAGCGTGCAGTCCTGGCCCACAGGCAGCCGGCCCTCGGGGGCGACGGCCACCTTATGCCCGTCGATCTCGGCCACATCCTCTCCGACCAGCTTACCGTGAAGGAAGTTGGCCTCGCCGATAAAGTCGGCTACGAACTCACTGGCGGGGTGGTAATAGATCTCCTGGGGCGCGCCGATCTGGGCCACCACGCCCTTCTCCATGATGATGATCTGGTCGGACAGAGCCATGGCCTCGCTCTGGTCGTGGGTGACGTAGATGGCGGTGATGCCGGCCTCCTGCTGGATGCGGCGGATCTCCGTGCGCATATTCACCCGCAGCTTGGCGTCCAGGTTGGACAACGGCTCGTCGAACAGCAGCACGCCGGGCTCCAGCACCAGAGCGCGGGCCAGGGCCACCCGCTGCTGCTGGCCGCCGGACAACTGGTTGGTCATGCGGCCCTCCATCCCCTCCAGGCCCACCAGCTTCAGGATGTCCATCACCTTTTTCTTGATGGTCTCCTTGTCCAGTTTCCGCAGCTTCAGACCATAGGCCACGTTGTCGAAGATGTTGTAGTGGGGCAGCAGCGCGTAGCTCTGGAACACCATGGCGGTGTCCCGCTTGTTGGGGGTCAGGGCATTGATGGGCTCCCCGCCCAGGTAGATCTCCCCCTCGTCCGGACTTTCAAAACCGGCGATCATCCGAAGGGTGGTGGTCTTGCCGCAGCCGGAGGGACCCAGCAGGGTCACAAAGGATCCGGGCTCAATATCCAGCGTGGTGTCATGGACGGCGTAGAAGTCCTTCTTGGTCTTGGGGTCCTGATAGATCTTCGAGATATGCTCCAGGCGCACGCCTTTTTTCTCTTTCGCCATTATTGATCGTCCTCCTTCATTTTCCGGCTGGTCCCAAAGAATTTCATCACCAGGTTCATCAGCAGCACCGAGCCGTAAGTGATGAGGATCAGGATAGTGGCAAAGGCGCAGGCAATGCTGTACGCGCCCTTCTCCGCGAACTCATTGATCTGCACCGTGATCAGCAGGAACTGCGGCGTCACCAGCAGGATGATGGCGGAAATGGCGGTGATGCTGCGCACAAAGGCGGTCACCAGTCCGCTGAGGAAGGAGTCCTTGATCAGGGGCAGCGTCACGGAGGTAAACACCTTCAGGCTGCCCGCCCCCATGTCGTAGGCCGACTCCTCAATGCTCTTGTCTATCTGCCGCAGGGCCGAGATGCCGCTGCGGGTGCCGGTGGGCAGGCTCCGCACCACAAACACGATGATCAGAATGGCCGCGCTGCCGTAGATGCCGCCCAGGATACCGTTGGGGAAGATTCCGTGCAGCGCGCCGCCCTCCGCGAAGATGGACCAGTTGCCGCTGTGGAACATACCGCTGGAGAAGCCGCGGATGTAGCCAATGCCCAGCACCGTGCCCGGCACCGCCATGGCCAGCATGGACACCGCCTCGATAAAGCCCTTGGCCTTGAACTTCCGCTTGACCACCAGATAGGAGATGATCATGGACAGCAGCGCCGTAATAGGCGCGGCGATGAGGGACAGCACAAAGGAGTCCCGGAAGGCCTGCAGGCCCTTGTACTTGGTAAACACCTGCCCGAACCACTTGAAGGTCAGCGGCGTGAACTTGAAGCCCCAGGTGGGGAACAGCGCGCCGATGGGCACGCAGATATACATGAGGATGACAAAGGCGGCGGCCAGCCCGCACAGGATGGTCAGCGGGATGGACACGCTCCGGTCCGTGATGAGCATACGGGCCCGGGACGCCTTGCCCGTCAGGGTAGCAGCGGTCTTGGATTCCAGATAATACTTCTGAACGGCGAACATCAACAGGGTGATGCACAGCAGGACCACGGCCATGGCCGCCGCGCCCTCCTTGTCGTAAGCGCCGGTTATTTGCAGATAAATGGTGGTGGCCAGCGTGTCATAGGAGCCGCCGATGATCATGGGGTTTGCAAAATCGGCGATGGACTCGATAAAGGTCACCAAAAACGCGTTGCCCAGGCCGGGCAGCAGCAGGGGCAGCGTCACGCTGGTAAATACCTTCCAGCGGGAGGCGCCCATATCCCGGGCCGCCTCCTCCAGGGAGGGGTCGATGTTCTTCAAAAGTCCTTTGAACATCATGTAGCACACAGGGAAAAAGGTCAGCGTCTGGACGATGACGATGCCCCAAAAGCCATAGACGCTGTTGTCGTAGATGCCCAGCAGATAGCGGGTAATGAGCCCCGCCTTGCCGAACAGCATGATCATGGAAAGGGACAGCACAAAGGGAGGCGAGACCACCGGCAGCATGGACACGACCTTGAACAGGCCGCCCACCACCTTGTTCATCCGCACATAGACCTCCACATAGGCGAACAGCAGGCCCACCAGGGTGGACAGGATACCCACCAGGAAGCCCACCTTCAGGGTGTTGCCGATGGCGGTGCGGAAGGAGGACATAGCCAGGACGCGCTTAAAGGTATCCAGCGTAAAGCCGTTTCCGCCGTAAAAGCTGTCTACCAGCAGGATCGCCAGGGGATACAGGATAAAGACCGTCAGAAATGTAATCAGGAGCACAATGGTGATGACCATCACCGGATCGGCCATCAGCTTTTTCCGGTCCAGCGCCACGCTTTGACTTCTTGCCATGGAGGGCCTCCTCTCTCAAAGAAAGGGCTTTGGGGGATGGCGGCGCGTGCCGCCATCCCCCATTTTAAATCACTGAGTTGTCAGGTCAGGCTGAACTTGCTTACTCGGTCTGGAAACGGTCGTCGCCGCCGCCCAGGGCGGTCATGACTTCCTCCACATAGGTGGTGATATTGTTCTTGGCGTCCTCGAAGTCATAGTCCATGACGTTGTCGGGATCCAGGCCAAACTCAGCAGCCTGAGAGGGCTGCGTGGCGTTGTCGATGCAAAGGAACTGATAGGAGCCGTTCTCCTGGGCCAGGTTCACGCAGTCGGGGGACAGGGCGTACTCGATCCACAGCTTGGCGGCGTTGGGGTGAGCGCAGCCCTTGAAGATGGCAGTGGCGCCGATCTCGAAGGATGTACCGCTGGAGGGGATGATCAGCTCCACGTTGGTGTAGCCGTTGTCCACGATCTGGGTGATGCCGTCATGCAGGAAGCCGATGCCGATGACGCACTCGCCGGTGCCCACGTTCTTGGACGGGCCGGAACCGGACTTGGTG
>CAZUWQ010000129.1:0-3221 GCA_964624195.1 uncultured Oscillospiraceae bacterium
GGGCCTTGGCGCTGACCATCTCGGACACGGTGTAGCAGCCGGACAGCTCCCGGCACACGGCGCGGAAGGCCAGGTCGGTGACGCCCGCCATGGGTGCCAGGGCGATCTTTGCGGGAATATGGACAGCGCCGACGCGCACGGTGGATCGCCTCCTTTGAAATGCCGGTTTTGCTTATCCCGATTCTATCACATTCCGTCTCCGCGCACAAGACAGGTTCCGACGGGCTTTTTCAAAGAGCAGGAATATAATGGAACCGCTATGTACGAATGATACCAAAGTGAGGGATGCGCCATGCGGATGAAAGAGGGGACCAAGGAGGAGGGCGGACGGAAGCGGCGGCTGTCCGCCCCGGTGATGACGCGGCTGTCCGACTGCGCGGTGCGCTTCCTGCTGGCGGCGGTGCTGGCGGGAGCGGAGCTGCTGGGCGGCCACGCGCTGTTTGCCCTGTCTCTGGTGGGGGTGTGCCGACCGGGGCTGGAGGGGCTGGCGGCCCTGCTGGGGGCGGCGCTGGGCTATCTGTCCTTCCGGGGACTGGTGGAGGGGCTGCGGTATATCGCGGCGTCCATGATGGTGTACGCCGTGTCGCTGGCGCTGGGGGAGTTCGACCTCTACCACCGCCGGTGGTTCATGCCGGTGGTCACCGCCGCCCTCAACGGACTGGTGGGCTTTGTGTACCAGTCCGCCGCGGGCTGGAATGCACAGGCGGCCATCGGATTTGTCACCGAGGTGGCTCTCACCGCCGGGGCGGTGTACTTTTACCGGCTGGCCTTTGACCTGTGGGAGGAGCACCGGCCGGGGAACCGGATCAGCGTGCCCCAGACGGTGGGGATCATGGTGCTGGGAGCCACCCTGATGATGACGCTGGCGCGGGTGGAGGTGATGGACGCCTACTCTCTGGGCCGGGTGCTGTGCGTCCTGGCGGTGATGATCGCGGGCTGGAAAGGCGGCGTGGGCGTGGGCTCCGCCGCCGGGATAGCGGCGGGTCTGGCCATGGACCTGGCGGCGGGGACGCCGCCCTACTACACCATGGCCTACGCCTTCCCCGGCCTGGCGACGGGAGTGTTCGCCCGACAGGGGCGGCTGCTGTGCGCGCTGGCCTATGTGCTGTCCGGCGGGGCGGCGGTGATGTGGACCTGGACGGGGACCACCAGCCCCGCGCTGATCTATGAGATCGTGGCGGGGGCGGTGATCTTTCTGCTGGTGCCGGACAAGCTGCTGCGGCGGCTGGCGGCGCTGGTCCGGCAGGAGGAGCCGGAAGGGGAGGACGACCGGGCGCGGCAGCTGGCGGCCCGCCGGCTGCGGCAGACGGCCACCGCATTCCGGGCGGTATCCGGCGGACTGCGGGGGGCGTTCCAGCCCGCGCCGGCGAACGACGGGGACGCCCACCGCCTCTTTGACCGGGCGGCGGACCGGGTGTGCGCCAAATGCCGCCAGCGGGAGCGGTGCTGGCAGCAGGAATACCAGGCCACCCGCACCGCCCTTTCCGACGCGCTGGGTCCTATGCTGGATCGGGGGGAGGGAATGAAAGAGGACTTTCCCAAGCACTTCGCGGGCCGGTGCATCCAGTTTGACAAGTTCCTGGACGCCTCCAACCGGGAGCTCGTCGCCCTGCTCCAGCGCCGGCAGTATGACAGCCGGGTGCGGGAGAGCCGCGCCGCGGTGTGCGCCCAGTATGGCCAGCTGGCCCAGGTGCTGGACCGGACGGCGGTGGAGCTGGCAAAGGAGCCGGCGGTGGACGTGCGGCGGCAGCGGCTGGTGAAGCAGCGGCTGGCGGCTCTGGGGCTGGAGGGCCGGTGCACGGTGTATGAGGACGAGTACGGCCATCTGCGTGTGGAGGTGGAGGGAACCGGCGTGGAGCGGCTGGGCCAGAGCGGGGAGGCAGCCCGGCTGTCCGCCCTGCTGGGCTGTCCTCTCCGGGCGGAGGACAGTCCCAAGGGCAGGGCCTGCCTCAGCCAGCGGGAGCCGCTGATCGCCGTGGCGGGCGTGGCCGCGGCGGACCGGACGGGAACGGCGGTGAGCGGAGACGCCGGGGCCTGGTTCAAGGACGAGAGCGGCGCCCTCAACGTGCTGCTGTGCGACGGTATGGGCAGCGGCGCCGCAGCCCGGGCGGACAGCGACTGCGCCCTGCGGCTGCTGGAGAAATTCCTGCGGGCGGGCCTGGCGCCGGAGGAGGCGCTGATCACCGTAGGGGAGGCCCTGGCCCTGCGGGGCGAGGAGGAGGGCGGCTTTACTACGGTGGATCTGCTGCGGGTGGACCTGTACAGCGGGAAAAGCGCTGTGTATAAGCTGGGGGCGGCCCCCACCTATCTGCGCCGGGGCGGCGCGGTGGAGCGGGTGGATGGAACGTCTCTGCCTGCCGGTCTGTCCGGTCAGGACCCCTGCAAGCCCGACGTGTTTCCCCTGACGCTGGACGCCGGGGACTGCGTGGTACTGGTGAGCGACGGGGTGACCACCGGGAAGGACGACCAGTGGCTGCGCCAGGCCCTTCTCGAGTTCGACGGCCTGTCTCCCCAGGAGCTGGCGGGCCGCATCCTCAGAGAGAGCGGGCAGCGGTCGGGCGGCGGGGATGACGACCGGACCATTCTGGTCATCAAAATGGACGTGCGGAAGTGATCGTCTCCCATACGGTCGGCGGCAGCAAAGAGGGCCCCCACCGCCATTCGGCGATGGGGGCCCGGTCGTATGGGCTGTTTACAGACACGCCGCGGTGCGGGCGGCCAGGCGGGCGTTGTTGAACACCAGCTGGATATTGGACTCCAGGCTGTCGCCGCCGGTGAGCTCTTTGACCTTGGCCAGCAGGAAGGGGGTGGTCTCCTTGCCGTGGATGCCGTTGGCGGCGGCCTCCTCGATGGCCCGGTCGATGGCGGCGTTGATGACGGTGGGGTCCATAGACCACTCCTCCGGGATGGGGTTGGTCACCAGCATACCGCCCTGGAAGCCCAGCTCCAGGCTGGTGCGGAAGGCGTCGGCCAGCTCGACGGGGCTGTCCATGCGGTAGTCCACCTTGAAGCCGCTCTTTCGGGTGTAGAAGGCGGGCAGCTCGTCGGTGCCGAAGCCGATGACGGGGACGCCGTGGGTCTCCAGGTACTCTAAGGTCAGGCCCAGATCCAGAATGGACTTGGCGCCGGCGCACACCACCATGACGGGGGTGTGGGCCAGCTCCTCCAGGTCAGCGGAGATGTCCATGGTGGTCTCGGCACCCCGGTGGACGCCGCCAATG
>CAZUWQ010000130.1:0-3219 GCA_964624195.1 uncultured Oscillospiraceae bacterium
CGGTGGACTGCCGGATCGAGGACGCCAAGCGCACCGGCAAGGACTTTGAGGACGCAAAGGCCGCGGTCGGAGAGCTGGCCGAGTCCGAGGAGGACCTGATGAGCTATATCTGCTTCCCCGACCAGACGGTCAGGTTCCTCAAGGACCGCAGGGCCAAGGAGGAGAACGTGGCCACCTACGTGATCGAGGAAGCCTGAGAGGAGGCCCAACGGATATGAATTATAATGTTACGATCCCGGAGGCCGGCCTCGCCGCCCTGCTGGGGTACGCTGTGGTCTTTGTCGGGCTGATCCTGCTGATGGCCGTCATCGTCATCATGGGCAAGATCATGATTGCCCGAAAGAAGGCCCCCGTCCAGGCCGCGGCCACCGCGCCGGAAGCGTCTGCCGCCCAGGGCCCCGCGGCCCCCGGCAGCGCCGGAGAGGTCAAGCTCTACGACGTGCCCGACAAGGAGGCCGCCATGCTCATGGCTATTGTGGCCGACAAAATGGGCAAGCCTCTCAACGAGCTGCGCTTCAAGTCCATCAAGGAGGTCAAATAAGATGAAATACAAAGTCACTTTGAACGGCAGGACCTACGAGGTCGAGGTCGAGGCCGGCAAGGCGATGCTCCTGGACGAGTACGAGGCTTTCACCCCCGCGCCGCCCGCGCCCGCCGCGGCTCCTGCCGCCGCGCCCGCCCCCGCGGTTCCCGCCGCGCCCGCCGTCACCGCCGCGGGCGAGACCGTGGCGTCCCCCATGCCCGGCACCGTTCTGCGCGTGGAGGTGACCCAGGGCGCGGCCGTGAAGAGCGGCCAGCTCCTGCTGGTGCTCGAGGCCATGAAGATGGAAAACGAGATCCTTGCCCCCCACGACGGGACCGTGGCCCAGATCGTCGCCCAGAAGGGCGCCACTGTGGAAACCGGATCTCCGCTCATCGTCCTGTCATAGGGGGGAGCGGCCATGGATATTTTAGGAAAGCTTTCCACGCTGGTCACAGGCTCCGGCTTCGCGGGCTTCTTCGCCGCGGGCGGCTGGAAGAACCTTATCATGATCGCCGTGGGCTGCGTATTGCTCTATCTCGGCATTGCCAGGAAATTCGAGCCGCTGCTGCTGGTGGGCATCGCCTTTGGCGTGCTGCTGACCAACATCCCCGGCGCGGGGCTGTACCACATGGGTATGTGGGACGCCTACGCCTACGACTGCCCCTACGACGCGGTCAACGACTTCGCCCTCTACGACACTGACGAGGCCCGCGCCTTCACCGAGTCCGAGATCGAACAGTATATCATCGAGAAGGACCTTTCGGAGGAGGATATCATAGAGGAGCTGTCCTTCACCGACATCATCCACCACGGCGGTCTGCTGGACATCCTGTACATTGGCGTCAAGGCGGGCATCTACCCGTGTCTGATCTTCATCGGCGTGGGCGCGATGACCGACTTTGGCCCGCTCATTGCAAGGCCGTCCTCCATGCTCATGGGCGCGGCGGCGCAGCTGGGCGTGTTCCTGGCCTTTTTCGGCGCCGTCCTGCTGGGCTTCAAGGGCAATGTGGCCGCCTCCATCGGCATCATAGGCGGCGCGGACGGGCCAACGGCCATCTACCTCACCTCGCTGCTGGCCCCGGCGTTCCTGGGCCCCATCGCCATCGCCGCATACTCCTATATGGCGCTGATCCCACTCATCCAGCCGCCCATCATGCGGGCGCTGACCACCGAAAAGGAGCGCGGCGTGAAGATGGAGCAGGCCCGGGAGGTCTCCAAAAAGGAGAAGATCATCTTCCCCGTCGTGGTGTCCGCCTTCGTGATCCTGCTGATCCCCTCCACCGCGCCGCTCATCGGATGCCTGATGTTCGGCAACCTGCTGCGTGAGACCGGCGTCACCGAGCGCCTCAGCGACACCGCGCAGAACGCCCTGATGAACATCGTCACCCTGTTCCTGGGCATCAGCGTGGGCGCCACCACCGTGGCCGCACGCTTCCTCTCCCTCCAGACCCTCGCCATCATCGCCCTGGGCCTGATCGCGTTCTGCTTCTCCACCGTGGGCGGCCTGCTCATGGGCAAGGTCATGTACAAGATCACCGGCGGCAAGGTCAACCCGCTCATCGGCTCGGCCGGCGTGTCCGCCGTGCCCATGGCCGCGCGCGTCTCCCAGGTCGAGGGCCAGAAGGCCAACCCCGCCAACTTCCTGCTCATGCACGCCATGGGCCCCAACGTGGCCGGCGTCATCGGCTCGGCCATCGCCGCGGGCTTCCTGCTGGCTATGTTCGGTTAAAGCCCTTGAGCCCGTCGTGGGCAGCGCGGCCGGGCCGCCGCCCGGGTCCGCCCGCTTTTTGAAAAGCGGGGCAAAACAAGCTTATCCTGTCAAACTTTTTATTTGCAATCTGAAAGGAAGTCGTCTAAAATGGCAACTGTTGATCTAAGCAAGTACGGCATCACCGGCGTCACCGAGATCGTCCACAACCCGTCCTTTGAGGACCTGTACCGGGACGAGCTGGATCCCTCCCTGACCGGCTATGACAAGGGCCAACTCAGCGAGCTGGGCGCGGTGAACGTCATGACCGGCATCTACACGGGCCGCTCCCCTAACGACAAGTTCATCGTCATGGACGAGAACTCCAAGGACACCGTGTGGTGGACCACCCCGGAGTACAAGAACGACAACCACCCCGCCTCGAAGGAGACCTGGGCCGCGGTGAAGAAGATCTCGCTGGAGGAGCTGTCCGGCAAGAAGCTGTATGTGGTGGACTGCTTCTGCGGCGCGAACCACGACACACGCATGGCGGTGCGCTTCATCATGGAGGTGGCTTGGCAGGCCCACTTCGTCAAGAATATGTTTATCCGCCCCACGCGGGAGGAGCTGGAGAGCTTTGAACCCGATTTTGTGGTGTACAACGCCTCCAAGGGAAAGGTCGTCAACTACAAGGAGCTGGGCCTCAACTCCGAGACGGCGGTCATGTTCAACATCACCAGCCGCGAGGCGTGCATCGTCAATACCTGGTACGGCGGCGAGATGAAGAAGGGTATGTTCTCCATGATGAACTACTACCTGCCCCTGAAGGGCATTGCCTCCATGCACTGCTCTGCCAACACCGATATGAACGGTGAGAACACCGCCATCTTCTTCGGCCTGTCCGGCACCGGCAAGACCACCCTGTCCACCGACCCCAAGCGCCTGCTCATCGGTGACGACGAGCACGGCTGGGACGACAACGGCGTGTTCAACTTCGAGGGCGGCTGCT
>CAZUWQ010000131.1:0-3215 GCA_964624195.1 uncultured Oscillospiraceae bacterium
TTTTGCAAAACGGCGCTCTGCCTTTACTTTTCCCCCATATCGGAGTAAAATAGGGAAAACCGTTTACAGAGGAGATGAAACTATGCAGGTCAAAGCTCTGCCGTTGGGTATGCTGGACACCAACTGTTATATTTTCTGGGACGAGAACAGCCGCAAGTGCGGCGTCGTGGACCCCGGCGACAACGGGGATCAGGTGGCCGCGTTCATCCTGGGCCTGGGGCTGGAGCCGGAGGCCATTCTGCTCACCCACAGCCACTTCGACCACATCCTGGGCATCCCCGGCCTGCGGGCGGAGTGGCCCGACCTGCCCATCTACTGCCACCCCGCCGACGTGGACGAGGCCCACACCACCACCACCCTGTTCGGCTCCACCTTCCCCGCCGTCAGCTCCTTCGGGCACATCCTGCCCTACCGGGAGGGGGACCGGCTGTCCATCGGCCCCATCCAGGTGGAGGTGCTGGAGACGCCGGGGCACACCCCCGGCTCCGTGACCCTGCGGGCGGGGGGCGCCCTGTTCACCGGGGACACCCTGTTCCAGGGCTCCATGGGCCGCACGGACTTCGAGGGGGGCAGTGAAGAACAGATGATGGCTTCCCTGGCCCGGCTGGGCCGGCTGGAGGGCGACTACCCGGTGTATCCCGGTCACGAGGGCCAGACCACCCTGGCGGCGGAACGTCGGTACAACCCCTGTCTCATCCAGGCCATGCGCCTCGGCTGAGGGGGCCGTCCATGAAGCTGTATCTCCAGGGCCACGACTACCGCTACTCCGTGGAACAGCTGCTGCTCACCCTGTTCCCCGGGCAGCGGCCCGAATACCCGGCGGGCGCGCCGGAGGGGGAAAGCCCCGCCCTGCTGCTCCGGCTGGAGCAGAACGGGACCGCCCTCACCGCCCGCGCCTCCCTCTGGTGGGAGGGGACCCGTTATACCGCCGCCCGCTCCACCGAAGCGGACCGTCTCACCGGCGACCCGGCAGGGGACGACAGCGTCAAAAAGCAGCTGGTCCGCCTGGCCTTTTACGATGCCGGCATACAGGCTCTTGGCACAGAGCCTCCCTGGGGCTCCCTGTCCGGCGTGCGTCCGGTGAAACTGCCCACCCGCCTGATGGCGGCGGGGGGCACCCCGGCGGAGGCCCTGGACCAACTCACCGGCCTGTACCGGGTCAGCCCCGGGCGGGCCAGGCTGGCGGTGGACTGCGCCCGGGCGGCGCTGGCCGTCCGGCGGGAGCTGAGGCCGGGGGAGCTGGCCCTGTATGTGGGCATTCCCTTCTGCCCCAGCCGGTGCGCCTACTGCTCCTTCATCTCCGCCGACGTAAAGGGGGCGTCGGCCCTGGTGACACCCTATCTGGACGGCCTGTGCCGGGAGATCGAGGAGGCGGGCCGGCAGCTCACTGCCCGCGGCCTCCGCGTCAGCGCGGCCTACATGGGCGGCGGCACCCCCACCACCCTCACCGCCTCTCAGCTGGACCGCCTGCTCACCGCCATGGAAGTCCACCTGCCTCTGGACCGGAGCCGGGAGTTCACCGTGGAGGCGGGCCGCCCGGATACCATCACCGGGGACAAGCTGGCGGTGCTCGCCGGCCACGGGGTGGACCGTATCTCCATCAACCCCCAGACCATGGATGACCGGGTGCTGGCCGCCATGGGCCGGGCCCACACCTCCGCCCAGATCCGGGATGCCATGGCCCTGGCCCGCGCCCAATTCGGCGGCCTGGTGAACATGGACCTGATTGCCGGCCTGCCGGGAGACAGTCCCGCCGGCTTTCGCCGGTCCCTGGACGAGGTGCTGTCCATGGCCCCCGCCAACATCACCGTACACACCTTGGCCCTGAAAAAGGGCGCCCGGCTTATGCAGGAGCGGGCCGACCTGTGCCCGCCCCAGGCGGTGGCCGATATGCTGGCCGCCGGGGAGGATGCCCTGCGGCGGGCGGGCTATGTGCCCTACTACCTGTACCGGCAGAAATATATGTCCGGCTCCTTTGAAAATGTGGGCTGGTGCCTGCCGGGAACGGAGTGCGTCTACAACATCATCATGATGGAGGAGCTCCAGTCCGTCCTGTCCCTGGGCGCCGGCGGCGTCACCAAACTGGTAGACCCCGCCGCCGGCCACATTCAAAGGCTCACCAATCCGAAGTACCCCAAGGAGTACCTGGAGAACTGGGACAGGATCGCCGCGGACAAGGCCGCGGCCGCCGCTTTTCAGGCGGAGCGGGGGCTTTGAGCGCCGCGGGCGCGATCGCGCGGCGTTCCCTTAAATTTTTATAATTTTCTTTCTTGCGTTGAATTTCCACGGCCCTTGTGGTAAGGTATGAGTTGTGAAAAAGTCAAACCGCTATTGCTTTTACCCGTTCAGATAAGTGAGGGATCATCTATGCGTCAACCGAAGCGGCTCCAGCGGGCGCCTGCCCGCCGGCATACCGGACGGCGGGTCACCGGCTCGCCGCTGCTGTCCATCCTGTTTTTCCCGGCGGTCATCCTGTATCATGAGCTGCTGCTGCGGCTGTTCGACCGGGAGAATCCCTTCTTCGGCGCGGCCCTTCTGCGGGTGCTGCTGTTCTCTGTCGCGGCCGGCCTGCTGATCTTTTTGATCCTGGACCTGCTGCCCTGGCGGCGGGCCGCCCGGACCACGGCGACGGTGCTCATCGTTCTGGGCGTGGTCATCACCTGCATGGAATACTGCTGCAAGAGCTTTTTCAAGACCTATTTCAGCCTCGGCTACATGGGCGGCATGGCAGGGCAGGTGATCGGCGACTTCGCCGGCACCCTCGTCGAGGTCATCGTGGGCCGCATCCCCTTTATCCTGCTGTCCTTCGTCCCTCTGGTAGTGTTCCGCCTGCTGCGCTTTGCCATCATCCATGACCGGGGGCAGGAAAACCCGGTGCGGCTGGCGCTGATCACGCTCATGGCGGCGTGCCAGTGCCTGGCCTTCCTGCTGTCCTTCCTGGGCGCGGCCAAGCCCTACTACACCTATGACTTTGCCGCCAACACCGCCATCCCCCAGTTCGGCATGGTGACCACCCTGCGGCTGGAGGTGGAGTATACCATCTTCGGTATGCCGGAGGCGCCGCTGACCACCATCGACCCCGACCTGCTCCCCTCCGCGCCGTCGGCCAGCGAGACGCCCTCGGATACACCCAGCGGCCTGCCCTCCGCCGAGCCCACCCCCACACCGGTGGTGTACGGCTACCACCAGCAGGATATCGACTTTGCCGCGCTGGC
>CAZUWQ010000132.1:0-3215 GCA_964624195.1 uncultured Oscillospiraceae bacterium
ATCGACTGCGTGGCCATGTGCGTCAACGACATCATCTGCGGCGGCGCCATGCCGCTGTTCTTCCTGGACTATATCGCCTGCGGAAAAAACGACCCTGCCCGTATTGCCGGCATCGTCTCCGGCATCACCGAGGGCTGCCGGCAGGCCGGCTGCGCCCTGGTGGGCGGCGAGACGGCGGAGATGCCGGGCTTCTACCCCGTGGACGAGTACGACCTGGCCGGCTTCTCTGTGGGCCTGGTGGACGAGGAGAAGATCATCGACGGCTCCCGGCTGGCGGAGGGGGACGCCCTCATCGGCCTGGCCTCCTCCGGCGTCCACTCCAACGGCTTCTCCCTGGTGCGAAAGGTGCTGGACGTGGAGCACGCCGACCTGAAAACGCCCCTGGAGCGCCTGGACGGTCAGAGCCTGGGCGACGCCCTGCTGACTCCCACCAGGATCTATGTCAAGTCGGTGAAGGCCCTGCTGGACGGCGGCGTGGATATCCACGCCATCAGCCACATCACCGGCGGCGGCTTCTATGAGAACGTCCCCCGGATGATGACGGACGGCCTCACCGCCCGCATCGACCCGCGCTCTTTTCCCCACCCGCCCATCTTCGACCTGATCCGGCAGGCGGGCAATATTCCGGAGCGGGATATGTACAACACCTTCAACATGGGCGTGGGCATGGTGCTGGCCGTTCCCGCCGACCAAACCGCGTCGGCGCTGGGCGCCCTGACCGCCGCTGGCGAGACCGCCTGGGAGATCGGCTCGGTGGTCTCCGGCCCCGAAGGAGTGGAGCTGACATGAGCCGGGAGAAGGCAAGGATCGCCGTGTTCGTCTCCGGCGGCGGCACCAATCTACAGGCGCTCATCGACGCCCAGGACGCCGGAATACTCACCAGCGGCCAGATCGCACTGGTGGTCTCCAGCAGTCCCGACGCCTATGCTCTGGAGCGGGCAAAGCAGGCGGGCATCCCCTCCGTGGTCTGCTCCCGCAGGGCCCTGGGCAGCCAGGAGGCCTTTGAGTCCGCCATACGGCAGGCCCTGGCGGACTATCGTGTCCAGCTCATCATCCTGGCCGGCTTTATGAGCATTCTCAGCGAGGATTTCACCGACCGCTGGCCCCGGCGCATCCTCAACGTCCACCCCTCCCTCATCCCCTCCTTCTGCGGCAAGGGAATGTACGGTCTGCGGGTCCACAAGGCGGCGCTGTCCAGGGGTGTGAAGGTCACCGGCGCCACCGTCCACTTTGTCAATGAGATCCCGGACGGCGGGGAGATCCTTCTCCAAAAAGCGGTAGACGTCCTCCCCGGCGACACCCCGGAGATCTTGCAGCGCCGGGTGATGGAGCAGGCCGAATGGGTGCTGCTCCCCCGGGCCGCCGAGCTGGTTTCGGCGCAGATCATGAACGAAAAGGAGTGGGAGCATGACTGATTTATTTTCCTATCTGAGCGGCAATCCCTACCCCGGCCGGGGCATCCTGCTGGGCCGGTCCGCCGATGACCGCCACGCGGTGATGGCCTATTTCATCATGGGCCGCAGCGAGAACAGCCGCAACCGGGTCTTTGAGGAGACGGAGGACGGCATTCGCACCAGGGCCTTCGACCCGTCCAAGATGACCGACCCCTCTCTTATCATCTACCACCCCGTCCGCCGGCTGGACAGCGGCATCACCATCGTCACCAACGGCGACCAGACGGACACCATCCGGGACAGCATCCAGGCCGGCCACTGCTACCGCCGTGCCCTGGACACCCGCGTCTTCGAGCCGGACGGTCCCAACTACACCCCCCGTATTTCCGGTATCGTCGAGCCCGACGGCTCCTATGATCTGTCCATCCTGAAAAGCCTGAACGGGGACCCCTCCTGCTGCTGCCGGTACTTTTTTGAGTACGACGCCCCAAAGCCGGGGGTGGGCCACCTGATCCACACCTACCAGGGGGACGGAACTCCCCTGCCCTCCTTCGAGGGGGAGCCCCGGCCGGTGTCCATCGCCGCCCCCGACGCGGAGACCCTGGCCGGTGAACTGTGGCTGGCCCTCAACGAGGACAACAGGGTGTCCCTGTTCGTCCGCTATGCAGACCTTTCCAACGGAGAGATCGAGACAGCCATTATCAACAAACACTGGGAGGTCTGAATCATGAACGAGCTGGAACTGAAATACGGCTGTAACCCCAACCAGAAGCCGTCCAGGATCTTTATGCGGGACGGCTCCGCCCTGCCTGTCACCGTCCTCAACGGCAAGCCCGGCTATATCAATTTTCTGGACGCGCTCAACTCCTGGCAGCTGGTCAAGGAGCTGAAGGCCGCCCTGGGCCGTCCCGCGGCGGCCAGCTTCAAGCACGTCTCCCCGGCGGGGGCGGCGGTGGGGCTGATGCTCCCCGATCCTCTGAAAAAGGCCTATTTTGTGGACGATATTGAAGGGCTGGACGACTCCCCCCTGGCCCGCGCCTACGCCATGGCGCGGGGCACCGACCGGATGAGCAGCTTTGGCGACTGGATCGCCCTTTCCGATGTGTGCGACGTGGTGACAGCCCGCATCATCAAGCGGGAGGTCTCCGACGGCATCATCGCCCCCGGCTATGAGCCCGCGGCGCTGGAGATCCTCAAGTCCAAAAAAAAGGGCGCGTACAACGTGGTGCAGATCGACGAAAGCTATGTCCCCGCCCCGGAGGAGACCAAGGACGTATTCGGCGTCACCTTTGCCCAGGGCCGGAACAATTTCAAGATCGACGAGGCGCTGTTGGACAACGTGGTGACCAAAAATAAGGAGCTTTTGAAGCGGGACCTGATCGTCGCCCTTATCACCCTCAAATATACCCAGTCCAACTCCGTCTGCTTTGCCCTGAACGGGCAGGCCATCGGCGTGGGCGCGGGCCAGCAGAGCCGTATCCACTGCACCCGTCTGGCCGGGAACAAGGCGGACACCTGGTGGCTGCGTCAAGCCCCCCGCGTGCTGGAACTGCCCTTCCGCCCCGACCTGGGCCGGGCCGACCGGGACAACGCCATCGACGGCTTTATCAATAAAAACGAGGAGGACGTGACGGCGGACGGCGTGTGGCAGCGGTACTTCACCGAGCAGCCCAGGCCTTTTTCCTTCGAGGAACAGCAGGAATGGATGCGCGGTATCCCCCTCACCTCCCTGGCCTCCGACGCCTTTTTCCCCTTCGGCGACAACATTGAGCGGGCGGCCAAAAGCGGCGTGAAATTCGTCGCCCAGCCCGGCGGCTCCGT
>CAZUWQ010000133.1:0-3210 GCA_964624195.1 uncultured Oscillospiraceae bacterium
AGCCGCTCCTTGGCCCGGGTCAGGGCCACATAGCACAGGCGGCGCTCCTCCTCCATCTCCTCCAGGTCACCGATGGCGCGCATACCGGGGAAGATGCCCTCCTCCATGCCCACCACGAACACGGTGGGGAACTCCAGGCCCTTGGCGGAGTGCATGGTCATCAGCACCACCGCGTCCTCGCTGGGATCGTGGCTGTCCAGATCTGTGTACAGGGCGATCTCGTCCAAAAAACCCGCCAGGGTGGGCTGGCTCTCGGCGTTTTCCATGTAGCCCTTGATGGAGGTGAGCAGCTCCTGCACGTTTTCCAGCCGGGTGCGGCTCTCAATGTCGTTTTTCATCTGGAGCATGGCGGCGTAGCCCGTGCGGGACGTCACCTCGTCGTAAAACGCGGGCAGCTCTGTGGACTGGGACAGGGCGGTGAGCTCCCGGATCATGCCGGCGAAGGCGGTGAGCTTGCCCGCCGCTTTTTGCAGCTCCGGGTAGGGGGCGGGGTCGCTGATGACCGCCCACAGGGACAGTCCCCGCTCCGCGGCGATGGCCTGGGCCCTTTCCACAGTGGCGCCGCCGATGCCCCGGGGCGGATTGTTGATGATGCGGGTCAGGCGCAGGTCGTCCGCGGGATTGTGGATGACGCACAGGTAGGCCAGCATATCCTTGACCTCCGCCCGGTCGAAGAACCGGGTGCCGCCGATGACCCGGTAGGGGATGCCGTTGCGCTTGAAGGCCACCTCCAACTGGTTGGACTGGGCGTTCATCCGGTACAGGATGGCGTGGCTGTTCCAGCTCTGGCCCGCCTGGTAGTCCTCCAGAACGCGGCCCGCCACATACTGGGCCTCGTCGTTCTCGTTCATGGCGGTGTACAGGCTGACCTTGTCGCCCTCCTTGCCCGCTGTCCACAGCTCCTTGCCCTTGCGGGCCTGGTTGTTGCGGATGACGGCGTTGGCGGCGGCTAGAATGTTTTTGGTGGAGCGGTAGTTCTGCTCCAGCCGGATGGTGCGGCAGCCCTTGTATTGGCCCTCAAAGGACAGGATGTTCTCGATGGTGGCGCCCCGGAAGCGATAGATGGACTGGTCGTCGTCCCCCACCACGCAGATGTTCCTGCGGCCGCCCGCCAGCAGGGAGGCCAGCAGGTACTGAAGGTTGTTGGTATCCTGGTACTCGTCGATGAGGACGTAGCGGAATTTCTTCTGGTAGTAGGTCAGCACGTCCTCATGCTGCTGGAGCAGGCGGACGGTGTGGAGGATGATGTCGTCGAAGTCCAGCGCCCCGGCCTCCCAAAGCCGCTTTTCATAGGCGGAGTAGAGCCTGGCGATCTTTTGCAGCCGGAAGTCGCCGGAGCGCTCCGCATCCTCGGCGTAGTCCGCGGACAGCTGGAGCCGGTCCTTGGCCCGGGAGATGGCGGCCAGCACCGAGCGGGGGGGAAACTGCTTGTCGTCGATGCTCAGCTCCTTGAGGCAATCCTTCATCACCCGGACGGAGTCGTCGGCGTCATAGATGGTGAAGGAGGCGGGGAAGCCCAGCTTTTCAATGTCCCGGCGGAGGATGCGCACGCAGGCGGAGTGGAAGGTGGAGGCCCATATGTCCCTGGCCTGGGGGCCCAGCATTTTTTCCAGGCGGTCCTTGAGCTCGCCGGCGGCCTTGTTGGTGAAGGTGATGGCGATGATGGTCCAGGGCGCCGCCGGGTCCAGGGCGCACAGCCGCTCCGCCCGGGGCCGGCTCTCCCGGTCCGGATGGGCGGCGTAGGCGCGGAGAAAGGCCAGGTCGTCCTCCGTCACCCAGTCGGGGACCTCCCCGCTGTCCGAGCCCCGGCCGTAACGGATGAGGTTGGCGACCCGGTGGATGAGCACCGTGGTCTTGCCCGAGCCGGCGCCTGCCAGCAGCAGCAGCGGCCCTTCGGTGGACAGCACGGCCTTGCGCTGCTCCGGGTTGAGGTTTTTATAGTCCAGGGCGATCACGTCCCGCCGCAGCCGGCAGAATTCCCGCGCCTGTTCAGGTGTCAGCATGGTATCAGTCCTTTGTGTCGAATAAGTGTATTCTACCAGAAAAGGAGGAAAAAGTACAGGGTGGACAGAGAGAAAAACGCGCCGGTAAAAAAATACCGCCATTGACTTGTATCGTGTCGAACGGTAAAATAGGGGGAGGAAAAAGGGAACGAAATGACGTGGGGGGATATTCATGCGGCGGCTGGTGTGGTTTGCCGGTGGGTTTGGGCTGGCCTGCCTTGCCGCCTGCTATGGATCCGGAGGGCTATGGCCCGCGCTGGCGGCTTTGGCGCTGTGCGGCGGGGCCGCGGCGCTGTGGTACCGGACCCGTCCCACGGCATGGGAGCCGCGGGACCCGGACCGGCTGCCTGTGTTGCGCCGCCGGCTCTTTCAGGCGTCCCGCCGGGGCGCGGCGCTGCTGCTGGGCATGGCGCTGGCCTTCGGCTGGTTCGCGGGCTATGAGGCGCTGTTTTACGCCCCGGCCCATGCCCTGGCCGGCAGCACCTGTGCCATTTCGGGCACCGTGTCCTCCTATCCCCGGGAGACCTCCATCGGCGGCTGGTCCATGACGGTGCGGCTGGACGGCGGCCTTCGGGCGCCGGACGTGATGCTCTACGGCGGCGAGGATTGGGAGGACCTGGAGCCGGGGGACCATGTGAAGTGCGAGGCCCGCCTGCGCTCCGCCGAGCGCCTGGGCGGGGACGAGACCACCTATTACACCGCCAAGGGCGTGTTTTTGCTGGCCTACTGCGACGATCCGCCGGAGGTGGAGAAGGCGGCGGGCGTGCCCTTCCGATTTTGGCCGGCGCTGTGCGCTGAAAAGCTGCGGGAGGGCATTTACGCGGCCTTTGACGGCGTTGCCGCGCCGCTGGCCGCCGCCGTCACCATCGGGGACAAGTCCGGGCTGGATGAGCAGACCCGCTCGGCGCTGGACCGGTCCGGCGTCACCCACGCGGCGGTGGTGTCCGGGATGCACATCTCCTTTTTGGTGGCGGTGCTGCTGTTTTTGTGCCGGGGACGCCGGGGCGTGGCCCTGTGTCTCCTCCCGGTGCTGCTGTTTTATGCTCTGATGGCGGGCGGCACGCCGTCGGCCTTTCGGGCGGTGATCATGCAGGCGGCGCTGCTGGCCGCCCCGGCGCTGGGCCGGGAGGGGGACCCGCCCTGTTCTCTGGCGCTGGCCCTGCTGATCCTGCTGGTCCAGAACCCCTATGCCGCCGCCAGCGTCAGC
>CAZUWQ010000134.1:0-3169 GCA_964624195.1 uncultured Oscillospiraceae bacterium
TCCGCCGCCACGTTTGCGCAGCCGCCCAGCACCCGCTGGCAGGAGGCGGCCTGCTCCCGTGCGGAGCCGTCGCCGGGTCTCAGGGCCATAAGGAAGGAGCCCAGGCCTGTGCGGGCGGGGTCATGGCCGCTCAGAGCCGACTGCACCTCCGAACTGTCAGGCTGAACACGTCTCAGCCGCTCCACCGCCTGAATAGCCTTGGCGCGGGGGACGTACTGGGGATCTTTCCGGCTCAAGGCGAACTCGGACAGCCGCAGGGGGTTGGAGCGGTAGGAGGAGGTCTCTCCGGAGGGGATCAGCTCATCGGTGGTGGTCACCGGGTCGTAGATGGCGGCGCAGCAGGTGAGCAGCAGATCGTCCGGCAGGGCGATCTGCTCCGGCCAGTCAGCGATGTTGGGGCCGAAGATCAGCTCCCGCTCCGGCTCGGGATGGCCTACGCCGAAGTAGACCCGGGCCCTGTAAGCGGAGTCGTCATAGGCCCAGCCCTCATCCGGGCGGTCGGCCGGCACGTCGGGCAGCTCGTCGGCGGCGGTGAGGACGCCGCCCATTTTCGCGGTGGCCGCGATGGACCGGGCGTCCATAAGGGCCACATAGGACACCTGCCCGTCCCCCGGTCTGGAGCCCTCCCGGTTGGGAAAGTTGCGGGTGGAGTGACGAATGGAGAAGCCGCCGTTGGCGGGCACGTCTCCGGCGCCGAAGCAGGGCCCGCAGAAGCAGGAGCGGACGGACACGCCGGCGGACATCAGAGCGGAGATCACGCCCTGGCGGGTCAGCTCCTGCAGAATGGGCATGGAGCCGGGGTAGCAGGACAGCCAGAAGCCGTCGGCGCCCACCGGGCCGGCGCCGATGATCTCAGCGGCCCGCTTCAGATTCTGGTAAGTACCGCCGGAGCAGCCGGCGATCACCGCCTGGTCCACATAAAATCGGCCGTCTCTGATCTTGGCGGACAGGGGGGCGGGGGGCTGTATACCCAGCTGGTCCACGGTGTCCTGCTCCACCTGATGGAGCAGGTCGGCCAGATCAGCCTTGAACTCCCGGATCGGGTAGGCGTTGGAGGGGTGGAAGGGCAGGGCGATCATGGGCTCCACTTGGTCCAGCGCGATGGTGACGGCGCCGTCATAGTATGCCCCTTCCCGGGGGGTCATGACCTTGTAGCTGTCCCCGCGGCCCAGCAGGGCGAGGGCGGACTGAGTCTGCCCGTCGGTCTGCCAGACAGAGGACAGGCAGGCGGTCTCGGTGGTCATCACATCGATGCCGGAGCGGTAGTCCATGGACAGGTTGTCCACGCCGGGGCCGAAGAACTCCAGCACCGCGTTTTTCACCGCGCCGGTGGGAAAGGTGGCCTTCACCAGCGCCAGGGCCACGTCATGGGGACCTACGCCGGGCCGGGGCGCGCCGGTGAGATAGACGGCGATGACGCGGGGATAGGCGACGTCGTAGGTCTTGCCCAGCAGTTGACGGGCCAGCTCAGGTCCGCCCTCGCCGATGGCCATGCAGCCATAGGCGCCATACCGGGTGTGGGAGTCGGAGCCGAGGATCATTTTGCCTGGGGCGGCGTACCGCTCCCGCATATAGGAGTGGATCACCGCCTGGTGAGCGGGGACAAACTCGCCGCCGTATTTTTTCGCGGCGGACAGACCGAACAGGTGGTCGTCCTCGTTGATGGTGCCGCCCACGGCGCACAGGGAGTTGTGGCAGTTGGTGAGCACATAGGGCAGGGGAAATTCCCGCATACCGGAGGCCCGTGCGGTCTGGATGATGCCCACATAGGTGATGTCATGGGAGGCCATGGCGTCGAAGCGGAGCCGAAGCTGCTCCATGCTGCCGGAGGTGTTGTGGGCTTCCAAAATGGACCAGGTCATGGTGGCCTGGACGCCGGCTTCCTCCCTGGGAGCGGGGACCAGCCGGCCGCCCTGCCAGCGCATCCCATGATCGTGAACAGTGACCATGGTCAGGGTTCCACGATAGAGCAGATGCCCGCGCCAAAGGCGTCGGGGCCGGTGTGACAGCAGACGCACAGGCTCAGGGGGTCGTAGTAGACGTCCACGTCGGGGAAGGCGTCCTTTACCTGCTGGAACCACTCATCGGCGTCGGATTGCCGGGTGAAGGAACCGGCGGCGCCCACCCGGATCTTCTTTCCCTGGGCGCGCAGCTTGTCGGCAAAGGCCACCAGCGCTTCCACCTCACGGGCGCGGCAGTTTTTCGTGCCCCGGACCTTGGCCACCACGTCGAAGTTTTCCTGGGTCATGGTCAGCAGGGGCTTGAGGTTCAGCAGCGTGCCGATGGCCGCGGCGGCAGGGGTGATGCGCCCGCCCCGCTTGAAGTATTCCAAGGTCTCCACGCCCAGGTAGATGACCCCGTCTTCGGTGACCTCCTCCAGCCGCTGCTTGATCTTCTGGCCCTCATAGCCGGCCTGGACCAGGGCCAGAGCGTCCAGCACGGCGCCGCGCTGGCTGACGGAGATGCGGCGGTCGTCCACCACCCACACCTTTCCTTCATAATCGCCGGCCAGCATCAGGGCCGTCTGGCAGGAGGCGCTGATGCCGGCGGACATGGGGATGTAGACCACCTCGTCGTAGCCGTCGGCCAGGGCCTTGTCCCACAGGGCCGTCACGTCGGCAGGGGCGGGCTGGGAGGTGGCGACCTTCTTGCCCTCCTCCAGCGCCTGAAAAAATTGGGCATGGGTCAGGTCCACACCCTCCACATAGCTGGTCCCTTCAATGATCACGGGCATGGGCAGCACATAGACGCCCAGGGTCTGAGCCTCCTGCGGGAAGATCCCGCTGTTGCTGTCTGTTGCAATGGCTGTTTTCATAATCTCTCCTTCTCTTTTATCACGCAGGATTTCGGCCTATTCGCATATTTTATCACGATTCTTTCCTTTTGACAATAGACAAAGAAATGGGACTGATCAAAACAAAATGCCAAAAAACGCGCTTCCACCGGGGGAGACAGCTTTTTTGTCTCGCCCGGTGGGAGCGCGTGGAGTCTTCAGCAGGGCTGGATCAGAGCAGATGGAAGTTGACGATCAGGGCGGAGAACACGATGGAGACCGTGGAGACCAGCTTGATCAGGATGTTCAGGGAGGGGCCGGAGGTGTCCTTGAAGGGGTCGCCCACGGTGTCGCCGATGACGGCGGCCTTGTGGCACTCGGAGCCCTTGCCGCCGT
>CAZUWQ010000135.1:0-3147 GCA_964624195.1 uncultured Oscillospiraceae bacterium
CACTACTTTGAGCGCATCCAGGACCGCATCTGCGACTTCGTCACCCGCAACAGCCATATCAGCCGGGAACGGTTTGAGAGCCTCATGCTCAACACCGGCGAGATGGCCGCCGACGTGGGCAGCGTGATCTATGGCCGGGAGGCGGTGGAGATGGGCCTTATCGACCACCTGGGCGGCCTGTCCGACGCCCTGGCCTGCCTCCACGGTCGAATGCGGGAGTACAAGGCGGGGGGCTGACGGGGAGGGCGGAAAAATTACTGGCATTTCCCGCGTGACTGTGGTAATATAATATGTCGTATTGGTATTCTATTACCCGGTGAGGTGAGCGCCTTGTCCTACCTGATGGCGATCCTTTTGGGCTTTGTGCAGGGGGTGGCGGAATTCCTGCCCATCTCCAGCTCCGGCCATCTGACGCTGCTGCAGCACTTCTTTCAGTTTGAAGAGGTGGATAACCTGTACAATATCCTGCTCCACTTTGCCACGCTGGTCGCGGTGTGCCTGGTGTACCGGCGGGACATTGTGGAGATGATCCAGGAGTTTTTCCGCGGGGCGGCCGCCCTGTTTTCCCGTACCGGAAGCCGGGAGAGCAGGCCTCCGGTGGCCCGGCGGCTGGTAATGCTGGTCATCGTGGGCACGCTGCCGCTGGCGCTGGTGCTGCCCATTGAGGACAAGGTGGAGGCGCTGGGGAACAGCCCCGTCTTTGTGGCGCTGATGCTGCTGGTCACCGGCTGTATCCTGTTCTTTTCCGACCGGCTGGCCCGGGGGAGCAAGACCGCCCGCAGCGCCACCGTGAAGGACGCCCTGCTGGTGGGCGTGGCCCAGGGCCTTGCCACCATCCCCGGCCTGTCCCGGTCTGGGACCACCATTTCCGCCGGAATGATGCTGGGGTTCGACCGGCGGTTTGCCGTGCGCTATTCCTTTCTGCTGTCCCTGCCGGCGGTGCTGGGGGCTACCCTGGTCAAGATCGTCAAGGCGGTGGGAGAGGCGGAGATCGACACAACGCTGCTGCCAAAGTACATCGTGGGCATGGTGGTGGCCGGCGTGGTAGGCTACTTCTCCATCCAGCTGGTGAAGCTGCTGGCGGATAAGGGAAAATTCGGAAAATTCGCGTACTATTGCTGGATCGTGGGCGCGGCCGCGCTGGCGGCGGCCCTGTTCCTGCGCTGACAGGAGAGATAACATGGCTTCTACACAAAAGAGACAGGCCAGCCGGACCTCCGGCCAGAGCGGGAAGCAGAGCGGCGGCCGGACCGCCAAGTCCCAGAGCGGCGGCCGGACCGCGCAGGCGTCTGCCCGCTCCTATCGCCGGGAGATCGGGGGCGTGGTGTGCCTGCTGCTGGCGTTTTTCGGGGCGATCGGGTACTTCAATACCGGCGAGGGTGCCTTCATCGCCCTGTTCTGCGACCTGCTGAAAGGCCTGTGCGGATATGGCTTTTATCTGGCCCCGCCCATGCTGCTGCTGGCGGCGTACATCCTGTTTTTCCACCGGGGCAGGCCGGTGCGCCTGCGCCTGACCTGCGTGCTGACGCTGCCGGTGCTGGCGGGCGCCCTGCTCCACCTGTTCCTGTGCCGGGAGACGGTGGAGTGGGGGATGCCCATGTTTGCCCAGCTTTGGAGGACGGGAAAGACCGTGGCCTCCGGCGGCGCGGTAAGCGGCCTGATAGGTATGGCGTTCCAGTTCGCGTTCAGCAAGGTGGGCGCCATCGTGGTGCTGATCGTGCTGATCCTGCTGGAGGCGCTGTTTTCCTTCAACCGCACGATCCTGGATGTGTTTGCCCTTGTCAGGCGCCGGGCGGAGGCCCGCCGGGGGTACGAGCCGGAGGAGGAGCCCGCGCCGGAGGAGGAGCCGGCGGCCCGGAAGGAGTCCCCCGCCCCCAGGGGCGGTAAGCGGTCCGCCATTGATATCCCGGTGGATGACGGCCCGTTGACTGCCAAGGAGCCCACCCGCCCGGTGACTACGGTGCGGAAAAAGCGGCTGTTTGACCGGATGTCCGGCGCTACCCCGCCGGATAAGGTGCTCACCGGAGACGGAACGCCGGTCCGGGAGGAGGAGCCGCCGGAGTATGAGGATGTGCCCGAGCTGACCCCAATGTCGGACAGCGACTTCCGCAGGAGCGCGGCCGCGGCCCAGACGCCGACCCCGGAACCTGTGACGGAGCCGGAGCCGATCAGACCGCCGGTGATCCGGGAGCCCGCCGTGACGCGGGAGCCGACGGCGGAAAAGCTGACCAGACAGGCCGCTCAGGAGGCACAGGAGGTGGTGGCCCGGGAGATCGAGACGGGACTGGAGCAGGAGCCCCAGGCGTACCGCTATCCCCCGGTGTCTCTGCTCCGGGAGGGGGGCGGCTCCGCCACGGCCTCCGCCATGGAGATGCAGGCCAATCAGAAGCGGCTTCAGGATGCGCTGCAGTCCTTTGGAGTGGACGCCCATATCGCCAACGTCACGCGGGGGCCCTCGGTCACCCGGTACGAGCTGGAGCTGGAGCAGGGGGTCAAGCTGAATAAGATCACCAACCTGTCCGACGATATCGCCCTGGCCCTGGGCGCTGCGGCGGTGCGGGTGGCGCCTATCCCGGACAAGATCTCCACCGTGGGCATCGAGGTGCCCAACCGGCAGGTGACGCCGGTGGGCATTCGGGACGTCATCGACTCCAAGGCCTTTGCCAACAGCGCATCCAAGGTGTCCTTCGCCGTGGGCAAGGACATCAGCGGCAACTGCGTGGTGGGCAACATCGCCAAGCTGCCCCATATGCTCATCGCCGGCACCACCGGGTCCGGCAAGTCGGTGTGTACCAATTCACTGATCGTCTCCCTGCTGTACAAGGCCACGCCGGACGAGGTGCGCCTCATCATGGTGGACCCAAAGATGGTGGAGCTGGGGGTCTACAACGGTATTCCCCACCTGCTGATCCCGGTGGTCACCGACCCCAAAAAGGCCGCCGGCGCCCTTCAGTGGGCGGTGAGCGAGATGATGAAGCGGTATCAGACCTTCTCCGAGGTGGGGGCCAAGGAGCTGTCCTCCTACAATGAACACGCCCGGAGGGAGGGCAGGGACACCCTGCCCCAGATCGTGGTGGTCATCGACGAGCTGGCCGACCTGATGCTGGTGGCCGCCAAGGAGGTGGAGGAATCCATCTGCCGGGTGGC
>CAZUWQ010000136.1:0-3145 GCA_964624195.1 uncultured Oscillospiraceae bacterium
AGGATGTCGTCGGCGCACTTGTCCAGATCCTCCGTGATGTGGGTGGAGAACAGGATAGTCACGCCCGCCCGCCGCAGGGCCAGAAACTCCTCCAGCAGGTCCTCCCGGGACACCGGATCCAGCCCGCTGGTGGGCTCGTCCAGGATCAGCAGCTCCGCCCGGTGGGACAGGGCCAGCGCCAGGGCGTACTTCACCTTCATCCCCTGGGACAACTGGGTCGGGGTCTTGTCCTCATCCAGGTCGAACCGCCGCAGATAGCCCTCATAGGCCCGCTGGTCCCAGGTGGGATAAAAGCTCCGGGTCACCGCCGTGATGGTCCGCAGCCGCCTGGCCGGGTAAAAGCCCACCCCGCCGGACACATAGCCCAATCGCCCCTTGATCTCTCCCTCGTGGCCCCGGAAGGGCAGGCCGAAAAACCGCGCCTCGCCTCCGTCCGGGCAGGTCAGCCCCAGCAGGGAGCTGAGGGTGGTGGTCTTGCCCGCCCCGTTGCGCCCGATAAAGCCGGTGATGGCTCCCTCCCGCAGGGAGAAGGACGTCTCCTCCAGCGTGAACGCCGGGTACCGCTTGGTCAGGCCGGACACCTCCAACACACTCATGTCTCGCCCTTCTTTCTCTCACTCTGCCCGTAGGCCGCCTCGATCAGGTCGGTCAGCCCCTTCACATGGGTCAGCGCCAGCCCCCGCTCCACATCGCCCAACACCAGCAGGTCGTCCCCCGGCCGGATGTTGAACACCCGGCGGGCCTTGGCTGGGATGACGATTTGCCCCTTCTCCCCCACCGTCACCACGCCGAAGATATATTTCCCCCTGGGCGCGATGGGGGCGCCGCCCAGCGCCTCGCTGTCGTGGGTCACCAGCTCGTCCAGCGTCACCTCATAAAGCCTTGCCAGCGCGGCGCAGTTGTTCACATCGGGCACCGCGTCCCCCGCCTCCCACTTGGCTACCGCCTGCCTCGACACGCCGACGGCTTCCGCCACCCGCTCCTGGGACAGCCCCTTTTGCCTGCGCAGATACAGCAGATTCTCACTGATCATACTTTTCCCCCCTTTCCCACATTGTAGCATATCCTCCGGCCGCGCCGCCACCATCCCGGCCTGACATTTTGCCCTTCAAAATGTCATCTCCGGTTGCGGCCCTCCCCCTTGCCGGCCCGATCTATTTTGCAAAACGCAGGAAATCTGCCCTCCCGGGTCCCGGCTTCAGCGGCAAAAGGCCGAAACTGTCCCGGCCCGCTGGACATTTCCCGTCCGCCATAGTATACTAAAGTATCATACCCCGTTTTCATGCCTTCGGGCAAACGCGTTTTCCCATATATCTATAAAGTAAGGAGTCCTGTTCCATGGAGCATTCCGTCCAAAAGCCCCTCACCCGCTGGCCCTATCTTGTGGTGGGCGTCATCGCCATGCTGTTTGCCGGCATCATCTACGGCTGGTCCATCCTGAAGGCGCCCCTCCAGGCCGAGTTCGGCTGGAGCGCCTCCGATCTGGCCCTGAACTTCACCCTGACCATGTGCTTCTTCTGCACGGGCGGCATTCTGGGCAGCCTGCTGTCCAAGCGCGTCGGACCCAAGCTCTCCCTTATCATCTCCGGCGTCATGGCGGGCGCCGGCTTCATCGCCGCCTCCCGGCTGTCCGGCGGCATCGTCTCGCTCTACCTCACCTACGGGATGCTGGCCGGCCTGGGCATCGGCATCGCCTACAACGTGGTCATCTCCACCGTCAGCGCCTGGTATCCTGACAAGAAGGGCTTCTGCTCCGGCTGCCTGATGATGGGCTTCGGCGCCAGCACCCTGCTGCTGGGCAACCTGGCGGGCTCCTTCATCGAAAACGCCGCCATCGGCTGGCGGACCACCTACGCGCTCCTGGGCGCGGCGCTGGCCGTGGTGCTGATCGCGGCCGGGTCCATCCTCCGCGCCCCCCGGGCCGACGACGTCCTTCCCCAGCCCAGGGCGGCCAGGGCCGCCGGCGGCGAAGACTTTGAGGCCAGGGACTACACCGTCGGCCAGATGGTCCGCCGCTTCACCTTCTGGCGGGCCTTCCTGTGCATTGTCTTTCTGGCCGCCGTGGGCAACTCGGTCATCAGCTTTGCCCGCGACATGGCCCTGTCTGTAGGAGCCTCTGCCTCCCTGGCTACCACACTGGTGGGGGTGCTGTCGGTATGTAACGGCCTGGGCCGCATCGCCACCGGCGCCCTGTTTGACGCGGTGGGCCGCCGCAAGACCATGCTGGCGTCCAACCTGATCACCATCGGCGCCGCCGCCATCACTCTGGGCGCGGTGTTCATCCACTCCCTGCCCCTGTGCGTCGTGGGCCTGTGTCTCACCGGCCTGTCCTACGGCTCCTGCCCCACCGTCTCCTCCGCCTTTACCTCCGCCTTCTACGGCGTCAAATATTTCTCCACCAATTTCAGCATTATGAACTTCAACCTTATGGGCGCCTCCTTCATCGCCACCGCCTCCAGCGCCCTGCTCACCAGCTCCGGCGGCTACCTTGCCCCCTTTGCCCTGCTGCTGGCCCTGTCCGTGGTGGCGCTGGTGCTGAATCTGTCTATCCGCAGACCGTGACGCCGCCCGCTTCGTCCCGCTTTGTTCCGCCTGGCCCCCGTTTGCTATGAAAACGGGGGCTTATTTTTTGTGCATAACGCCAAAATTTTTTGAGTTTTTCTCGGATGCTTGACAACTTTTCACCAAAAATATATTATTATTGAAGTGGATCATTAACAGGACGCGTCGATCATATCCTCACCTATGAAAAGACGGGCGGAGTTCCCCCCGGCAAGGCAAAAATCGGGGGGTTGCTGTATTTCAAGCCTTCACATAGCATAGGAATACAATGGCAATGGGAAGTCCTCACTTTCATAACGGGGAGGTCGGTCAATGCACACGAGCGGCGCCATTCAAACCGGCGGCAGCGTCATGTTCGCCAGAGTTGCCGCCGAGTCGGCATCATCCTTTACGTCCGGGTTTCCATAAAGCAGCCTGGACCGGGGCACGCAAGGAAGGATCACACAATAATATTTTTTAAGGAGGCAGAACGGCATGAGTAACAACCCCTTTTGGGACCAGCAGCAACAGTTGTTCCAGACCTGGAATGAGAACATGAGCAAGATCCCCGGCGTAGAGGCCATGCAGAATATGTATAAGAGCA
>CAZUWQ010000137.1:0-3136 GCA_964624195.1 uncultured Oscillospiraceae bacterium
ACGTGAAAAAGAGCTTCGGCACCAAAGAGGTGCTGAAGGGCGCCAGCTATACCTTCCGGCAGGGCGGCATCTACGGCCTGCTGGGGCGCAACGGGGCGGGCAAGACCACCCTGTTCAACTGCCTGTCCGCCGAGTTCCCCGCGGACGGGGGCAGCGTGCGCATCCGGGATGAAAAGGGGGAGCGGGCTCTGGGCCAGGCGGATGTGGGCTATGTGCTGTCCACCCCGGTGGTGCCGGAGTTCCTCACCGGCTACGAATTCGTCAAGTTCTTTCTGGAGATCACCGGGGATCCCGGCCATACCGGCCGCACCCCCGACGACTGGCTGGCCCTGGTGGGGCTGGATCCGGAGGACCGGCACCGGCTCATGCGGGGGTACTCCCACGGTATGAAGAACAAGGTGCAGATGCTGTGCTTCCTCATCGGCCGCCCGCCGGTGATCCTGCTGGACGAGCCGCTGACCTCCTTTGACGTGGTGGCCGCGCTGGAGATGAAAAATCTGCTGCGGGAGATGAAGGGGGACCACATCATCGTGTTCTCCACCCACATCCTCCAGCTGGCCGCCGACCTGTGCGATGACATCGTGGTGCTCAACCACGGCGTACTGGAGGAAGTGGACCCGGCGGTGATCCACACCCCGGAGTTTGAAACGCGGATCATCGACATCCTCAAGGACGACGAGCCCGGGGAGGGGGAGGCATGAGCACCGCCGGTACGGTCCTGCGCATCGACGCGGCCATGCGGGGCAACAAGGTCATCTACTGGATCACCCGCCTGCCCATCATCCGCCGGCTGAAGCTGGACGGACTGTACGGGGCGGACGAAGGCAAGGCGGCGCTGTCCGTCCTGCTGTGGATGTGGCGGGTGCTGCGGGGCTTTGTGGGCAAGTTTATCTATGTGGGGCTGGCGCTGGTGCTGCCGGCGTATCTGGTCTGTGATCTCACCCTGTCCTCCGACGGCTTCGGCCCCTTCTGCTGGCTGCTGGTCATGCTGAGCTTTGTGGTGGGCACCCTGATCCTGCCCAAGGCGGTGGCGCCCGATCAACTGAAATACACCTGTGTGCGCATGATGCGGGTGGACGCCTGCCGGTTTCAACGGCTGGTGTGCGGCTGGGAGCATCTCGCCATGTTCGTCACCTTCACCCCCGCCCTCATGGTGGCGGCGGCAGTGCTGGGCCAGGGCGCGGCGGCGGGGCTGCTGCTGTCCGTGGAGCTGGCCTGCGCCCGGCTCATGGGTGAGAGCATCCACCTGCTGGTGTACCATCTGACCGGGAAAACGGTGGCGGGCAAGGCGCTGTGGCTGGTGATGCTGTGTGCGTTCGGCCTGTGCGGGGCCTATCTGCCCGTCTTCATCGTATCCGAGGAGCTGGGGCCCACGGCCCTGGCGCCCCAGACGGTGCTGTTTCACCCCGCCGCCATCGCGGCGTTCCTGGTGCTGGGGGCCGTGTGCGCAGTGTGGCAGTGGCGGTATCCCCGCTACTACCGGCTGACCATGGACACCAGCCGCCCGGAGCAGGTATACGCGGAGCCGGCCAAGCAGAAGGCGTCCGGCGCCCAGTTCAGCGACGTGAAGCTGAAGGACAGCGACCTGACGGCGGAGGGGGACCACACCGGCCTTGCCGGCTGGCCCTGTTTCCAGGCCCTGTTCTTCCGCCGCCACCGCCGGATGCTCTATAAGCCGGTGAAGATCGTGCTGGCGATCTGGGCGGTGATCACCGCGGCGGCCTGGGTGGTCATGCTGATTTTCCGGGACGGGAAGCTGGCGGGGCTGCTGTCCGCGCTGCCCTGTATCCTGCCCTTCTGCGTGTTCTTCCTGTACCTTATTGACAACAGCATCGGCACCCGCATCACCAGGGCCATGTTCTACAACTGCGACCTGGCTATGCTGCGGTACGGGTGGTACCGGGAGCCCCAGGTGGTGCTGTCCAACTTCGCCCTGCGGTTCCGCCGGCTGTGCGGGGTGAACCTGCTGATCTCCGCCGCGGCGGGGGTGTCCTTCATCGGAATGGTGCTGTGCGGCGGCGGACGGCCCGATCCGCTGGAATTTGTGATCTTCCTGGCGGCCCTGCTGTGCCTGGGGGTGTTCTTTGCCGTCCACTGCCTGGGGATGTATTACCTGTTCCAGCCCTATACCTCCGACCTGCAGGTGAAAAATCCGTTTTTTGCCGCCATCAACATCATCATCTATTTCCTGTGCTACGGCTGCATCCAGATCAGGAGCACCCCGTCGTGGTTCGCCCTGCTGGTGCTGGTGGTGACGGTGATCTATTCTGCCGCCATCCTGCTGCTGGTGTGGCGGCGGGCGCCCAGGACCTTCCGGGTAAAGTGAGGGGGATGGAGGCATGAGTTTGTTCACCTGCCCCATCTGCGGCGCGCCGCTGGCGCGGTCCGGGAGGGCCTACCGCTGCCCCGCCGGACACAGCTATGACATAGCCCGGGAGGGCTATGTCCATCTGCTGCCCGCCAATCGCAAACACTCCGCCGACCCCGGCGACGACCGGGACATGACCGCCGCCCGCACCCGGTTTTTGGAGAGGGGCTGGTACGCCCCCCTGCGGGACGCTCTGTGCCGCCTGGCCCTGGACCATACCGGCCCGGCCCCTGCCGTGCTGGACGCCGGCTGCGGAGAGGGATATTATACTGAGGGTATTTTTCAAGCATTATTCAACTCCGGGAAATCACCCCGGCTGGCCGGAGTGGACCTGTCCAAGCCCGCCCTGAGGAAGGCCGCCCGCCGGGTGCCCGGGGCGGAGTTCGCCGTGGCGTCGGTGTACCATCTGCCGGCGGCGGAGGCCGGCGTGGATCTGCTGGTGGACTGCTTCGCCCCGCTGGCGGCGGAGGAATACCGCCGGGTCCTGCGCCCCGGCGGGGTGTTCCTGTATGTGGTGCCCGCGCCGGAGCATCTCATGGAGCTGAAGGCGGTGCTCTACGACGTCCCCTACCCCAACCCGGAGGAGGCGGTGGCCTACGAGGGCTTCCGCTATCTGGACATCGTGCCGGTGGAGACGGAGATGGACCTGGACCGGGAGGCGCTGCTGGACCTGTTCCGCATGACGCCCTATGCCTGGAAGACGCCCAGGGCGGGGGTGGAGCGGCTGGAAGCGCTGGAAAAGCTGACTGTTACCGCGGCGTTCCGGGT
>CAZUWQ010000138.1:0-3103 GCA_964624195.1 uncultured Oscillospiraceae bacterium
CGGCAGGCTCATCCCCGGCAGGCTCGTCCTTGACTGACTCGTCCTCAACAGGCTCGCACTCGTCGCCGGGCACGTCCTGCACATCCTCGTCGGACAGGTTGCCGGCGGCCTTGATGTCGGCAATGCGCTCGTTGTTGTAGTCGATCTTGGCCTTGGCCGAGGTGACCTTCTGGCACAGCTCGGCATAGGGCGTCTCAGGGGCCGAGCCCCGCTCTGCGTAGTAGAGCTTGCCCAGCTCCAGATAAGCCTTGCGGATGGCGTCCTTCTCGCTGGAGATCTGCATCTTCAGCTTGCTGATCTCGGTTATCTGCTTGGCCTTGGCGACCCCCGCGTCGGTGAGGTCCTTGGCCTTGGCCGCGCCGGTCTTTGCCAGCTCGACGGCCTTGTCCTTCAATGCATCAAAATCAATGCCCATATTTTGTTCCTCCTTGTGTGATTCGCTGCCTTGCTCACATTGTATGCCGACAAAGCCGAAATTGCAAGCAGTTTCGGCCGGATTTTATAAAGGTTTAACATTTTCCTCATCCGCCGTGGTCCGGGGCTTCCCGTCCTCGTCCTCCAGTATCTCCCGGATAAGGAACCGGGGCCGGCCCTTGGTCTCCAGATACACCTTGCCGATATACTCCCCGATGACGCCCAGAGACAGCAGGATCAGTCCGCCGATGGCCCACACCGAGCAGATGACGCTGGCCCAGCCCGCCACCGTCATCCCCAGGGCCCACTGGACGATAAAGGTGATCAGCATGACGATGGACACCAGGAAGATGAGAAAGCCCAGGCCGGTGATCCACCGGATAGGCTTGACGGACAGGCTGGTAATGCCCTCCATGGCGAAGGCCAGCATCTTTTTCAGCGGGTATTTGCTCTCGCCGGCGAACCGCTCCCCCCGCTCGTACTCCACCGTATCGGACCGGTAGCCCACCATGGGCACGATGCCCCGGAGGAACAGATTGACCTCCTTGAACCGGCTCAGGCCCTCCAGCGCCCGTTTGGACATGAGCCGGTAGTCGGCGTGGTTGAACACCGTCTCCGCGCCCATGGCGTTCATGATACGGTAAAAGGCCTCGGCGGTAAAGCGTTTAAAAAAGGTGTCCTTCTCCCGGGAGGACCGGACGCCGTACACGATGTCCACCCCCTCCAGGTACTTGTCCACCATGGCGTCCACCGCGTCCACATCGTCCTGGAGATCGGCGTCCATGGATATGACCATATCCGCCCGGTCCTTGGCGGTCATCAGCCCCGCCAGCACGGCGTTCTGATGGCCCCGGTTGCGGGTCAGGTCCACGCCGCAGAAGAGGTGGTTCTCGCTGTGCAGCCGGCAGATCAGGGGCCAGGTCCGGTCTTTGGAGCCGTCGTTGACGAACAGCACCCGGCTGGCAGGGCTGATCTTGCCCGCCCTCATCAGCGCTTCCAGCTTCTCCCCCAGCCTCCGGGAGGTCTCCGGCAGGACCTCCTCCTCGTTATAACAGGGAACGACAATATATAAGGTATTGTTCATGGGACCTGACCTCATTTCCCGCGGATCGTAGTATACCCTTATTTTATATCTGAATACGGAAATTGTAAAGAGCGGCCTTGGCCCTGAAAAAGCGTCATCCGCCCAGCGCCTCGTACAGCGGCCACTGGTCCCGGTCCCGCAGCAGCTCCAGCAGACAGTCCAGATTTTCCGTCATGTGCTCGATCTCCCGGCTGAACGCCGACCACAGCAGGGCCTCGTCCTCCACTCCGAAGCGCCCCCGCTCCCGCCACGCCAGCAGAGCCAGATGGTACAGCAGCAGGCAGACCGCCGCCGGCAGTGCGCCCCGGCCATAGAGGTCGTCATCGTTCACCGCCTTGTGCCAGTAGCGGAACACCAGATAGCAGGCCAGATTGGTCAGCCGCCCCTCCCAACCGGGGCAGGCCCGCTGGTATTCCGCCCGCAGGCAGGCGTAGTCGTCCCCGGTCATGCGCTCCAACTCCGCCCCCCGCCGCTTCAAAAGCTCCGGCCAGGCCGGCCGCAGCGGCTCCAGCGCCCCGCAGACCGTCATCAGCCGGGCCGCCAGCAGACGGCGGCGATCCGGCTCGCCCTCCCCCGCCGGGTACACCCGGCAGTCCGCCAGCGCGTCCCAGGCCCCAAGATCCACGCAGTCCTGTCCATCGTCCGCCAGGGCCAGCACCTGGGCCAGCCGGCCCCACAGAGGGCGCTCCCGCTCCTCCAGCGCCGCCAGCGCCCTGGCCCGGGTGGTCTCCAGTCCCCGCAGCAGGCCGGCGTCCACCCCGTCGAAGGGCGGCTCGTTCCCGCCGTCGTCATGCTCCGTCAGCTCGAACCGCGCCGCCTCCGCCAGCAGCCGTGCCGCCTCCGGGCAGGAGACGGCCAGCACCGTCTCCGTGAGGCAGCCGTACTCCTCGGTAAACCGGGGATAGGCCCCGCAATGGGCGCACAGACGCGTCTCCCCCCAGTCCCGCTGGATGGAGCACAGTCCCTCCGGGGTGAGCAGAGCGCAGAAGCCGTCCTCCCGCAGCCGAAAGCACACCTCTCCCTCCCCGTTCTCCGTCAGTCCGGCCGCGATCCGGCCCCGCAGAGGCTCCGGCGCCCCGCGGTAGTCCGCCAGCGCCCCCTCGTCCAGCACGATTTCCCAGTCCCGGCAGCAGGTGTCCGGGCAGGCGCCGCCCAGACATCGGAAGCGTTTATGATAGTCCGGCTCTCTTGTGACCACGGGCCTCTCCCCCTTCTCCCGCATCATAGCACGTCGTCCCCCAAAAGGCAATCCGCCGCCTTTCGGTTATGGATAAAGCGGCATTTGGTTATTTGACGCAACGCCCCTTTTTCGCTATACTGGATACAGTGAAAAAGGCCGGTCCCCGGCCCATCGATCAAAGGAAAGGAGCCGATCCCATGTCATTCACCTACCGTCCCATGCGAAGCGTGATCTATGTGGACTGCGTCCGGGAGGAATACCGCCACAAGCTCCAGCACTGGCTGTACTCCGTCCATGTCCCCGACAGCATCAACAAGTTCGCGCCCTACTGCAACAAGTATACCTTCTACAACGCCCTGCCCGTCCCCCCGGAGGGGGAGCGCTTCGGCACCCGCCGGATGCAGATGACCGAGCACTACTGGATG
>CAZUWQ010000139.1:0-3093 GCA_964624195.1 uncultured Oscillospiraceae bacterium
TTTTGATCTCCCGCTCCGCCTCGTCCCTGGTATACAGGGCGTTGAGGACGGCCAGCAGGGCCTTGGTATTCATGTGCTCCGGCAGGTCCAGCCGCTTCAGCAGCGCCGCCCGGCGGGCGGCGGCGTCCGGGGCGCCGGTGAGACCCAGGGCATACAGGTCGGCGGGGGTAAGCCCGCTCCGGGGGGCGGCCTCGCCCTCCCCCTCCACGGTGGCTCCCGCCCGCAGCAGGGCGTCCCGCAGCACCGCCGGGGTCATGCCCTCCACCCCCAGCTTGCCCTCCTTGCCGGGGGCCCGCTTGCGCCGCTCCTTGCCCGCCACGTCCGGGATATAGGCGTGCTTCACCTGATCCGGGGGGATGGCCCCCTTCAAATAGTTGCGGATGACAAAGCCCGCCCCGTCGGAGTCGGTGAGGACGATCAGCCCCCGCCGGGCCGCCAGACGGCGCAGCAGGGCCAACCGCTCTCTGTCGTTGAACACGGAAAAGCCCGACGTCTCTATGATCGGGGCGTCCACCACCTGGGACAGCGCGTTTTTGTCGTAGCGGCCCTCCACCACGATGGCCTCCCTGATCTTCAGCACGGGACCGCCTCCCGTCCGGCGGCCAGCTCCATGAGCAGGTCCACCAGCAGCTCCCGCTCCCGGCCATAGGACGTTCTCAGGGCCAGCTCCACCTCTCCGCATCGGAGCACCGCATAGCGGCACCAGGGCAGTGAAAACCTCCGGGCGGCGTCCATCAGCCTGTCCGCCTGGAAGGAATATTTTTCTTTTATATCCCACAGCGCCATGAGCTCCTGCCGCCCCTTGCCGTGGTCCAGATACAGCCGGGCGGTATACAACTGCCGGAAGTACTTGCCCATCACCGACAGGATCATAACAGGGGGTTCCCGGCTGTAGAGCAGGTCGGCCAGCACGGAGACGGCCTTGTTGAAGTTCTTCCGGGCTATGGCGTCCGTCATCTGGAACACCTTCACGTCGATCCTGGGAACGGCCACCGCGTCGATGTCGGCCCTGGTCACCCGCCGGCCGGAGGCGTAGGCGGCGATCTTCCCGATTTCCGTCAACAGGTCATGCATCAGGTCCCCGCACAGAAAAATGAGATACCGGGCGTCCGCCGTGTCGATGGACTTGCCCAGCGCCCTGAACCGGAGGCAGATCCAGTCCGTCAGGGCCTCCTGCGACCCGCGCTGGAAGTCCACCACCGCCCCTCTGTTCTTGAACAGCGTCGCCAGCCTGGAGCGCCCGTCCGCCTTGTAGGGCAGCAGATCGTACACAAAAACCAGGCAGCAGTAGTCCGGCAGCCCCTTCAACACCTCCAGCAGACGGCTCTGCTGCTCCTCCTCCAGGCCGTACAGGTCAAAATCGGTGACCAGCACCAGCGTCCGCTCGCTCATCATGGGCAGACAGTCCACCGCCTGCGCGATCCACTCCACCGAGCAATCCTTTCCCTGGATGGCGTGCAGGTTGAAATCCTCCAGCCCCGCCGGCAGCAGCGTTTTTTTCAGCTCCCCGATATAATGCTCCCGCAGATAGGCCTCCTCCCCGTGGAACAGGTACAGGCTCTCCGGCGCCCCATCCCGCAGCGCCTGTTTCAGCTTCTGCATGGGCGTTTTGCTTGCTTTCTCTTTCTCTCCTTTTCCTTCTTCTTTCTCCTTTTCCTTCTTCTGGGCCGCCATAGACTCACCTCCTCTTTTTTCCTTTGGGCCCCTTACCCGGTCACGGCTGCCTGTCCGTCCCGCACCCGCACCGTCACATGGCCGGACTCGTCGGTGCGGTACACCGCCGCCCCCGCGGCGGCCAGCCGGTCCAGCACCTCCCGCTTGGGTTGGCCGTAGGAATTATATCCCACGGAGATCACCGCCAGCTCCGGCCGCACGTCGTCCAGCAGCTCCGCGCAGGTGGAGCTGTCCGAGCCGTGATGACCCACCATCAGCAGCTCGATGTCCGGCAGATCCACATATTTGATCAGCATCCGCTCCACAAAGGAATCCGCGTCTCCGGTGATCAGCGTGTCAAAGTCTCCCACCGAGCACAGGGCGAACAGCCCTTCCTCGTTGGAGGTGCCCGCGCTCAGGGGCGGATACAGGGTCAGCGACGCCTCCCCCACCGGGAACCGGTACACCTGGTCCACAAGGATGAACTCCGCCCCTTCCTGCCGGGCCAGCTCCTTCAGCCGCTCCAACTGCGCCCGGTGGGTCTCCACGTCGGGCGCGGCCACCCGACGCACGTCCAGCCGGTACATCAGCTGGGCCACCCCGTTGAAGTGGTCCGCGTCCAGGTGAGTCAGCACCAGCAGATCCAAAGTGCCGCGGCCCATGGCCGCCAACTGGTCCGCCGCCACGTCTCCGGCGGAGTTGGACCCGCTGCCGCCGCAGTCCACCAGAGCCGCCTGCCCGCCGGACACGAACAGCGTGGACGCCCCCTGGCCCACGTCCAGAGCGGTGACGGTCAGGTCCGCCCGGGCCACAGACCAGGCGTTGAATCCTACCGCCGCCCCCAGCAGGATGGCAAGGCCGGCTGCCCAGGCCGCCGCCGTCCGCCACCGCTTCTGTCGGTTCAGCGCCAGCGCCGGCAGCTGGAGATAGGCCGCGCCCAGCCACACCTGAAAACTCCGCTGTCCCGCGTCCAGCGCCGCCAGCGGCCACGCGCCGATCACCGTCACTACCCCGTGGATATAGTGGCCCAGCAGCCCGAATACCATACCGGGCGCCGCCATCACATGGGGCAGGAAGATGGCCAGCGTCCCGATGACCAGCGCCGATACCATCAGCGCCGTCACCGCCCACAGCACCAGGATATTGGTCAGCGGCCCGGCGAGGTCGATCTGCCTGAAATACAGCGCCGTCAGCGGCGTGGTGAACAGCATGGCGCCCAGGGAGGCGGACAGAGACGCCGCGACGAACCGGCACCCCTGCCACAGCGCCCGCCGGGGCAGCCCCTCCCGTCTTCCCAGCAGGGCCCGGCAGGGCCGGAGCAGCCCCTCCATCAGCCGCCCGGACACCAGAAAGATGCCCGCCACCGCCCCAAAGGACAGTTGAAGGCTGACGCTGGCGGCGGCATAGGGGTTCTGGACCAGCAGGATCAGCAGGGCCAGC
>CAZUWQ010000140.1:0-3046 GCA_964624195.1 uncultured Oscillospiraceae bacterium
GGTAGAACGTGGTGATATTTTTATAGGAGTCGTCCTCGTTTTCCAGCATATAGAGGTAATCCGGCCGCTGGAAAAAGCCGCTGACGGTATAGCTCCTGTCGGCGATCCTCACGCGGTCGCCGACGGAGATCTCATTTTCCACGGCGTAGCCCTCGGAGATAACAATCTCATCCTCAGCGGATACGTCCTCTCCCACGGTGATCTCGTACAGGTCGATCTTCTCCGTCCGGCTGAACACCCTGGCTGTTACGCCGTCCGTGTCGATATTGAGATACCGCTGCGCCTCCAGCGTGACGGCGTAGGTTTTCTCAAGCTCCGCGAGCTTTTCCTCCGGGATCGGCAGATAGGTGGAAAAGTGCGCGTCCTCCAGCCGGTTGCGGGCGAAGAACTCCTCCCCGAAGGTCAGGATCGCGTTCCCGGCAATAGTGAACATGAAAAACGTCAGAAGCGTCACCACGGTCAGCACGGTGGAGGCGATGTAAAAAGAAGCGTTTTCCCGAATATTCCGGACATAGCGTCTGCTCAGCTTCATGGCGCGCCTCCTTACAGGGCAAGCTCCGCGGCGGCGAGCTTACGCTCATTGATCCGGCTCTCAGACACCTGCCCGTCCTTCAGGCGGATGATCTGATCCGCCATGTCCGCGATCGCTTCATTATGGGTAATGATCGCTATGGTCGTGCCAAACCGATGGTTCATCTTTTCTATAAATTTCAAAACCTGGCGGGAGGACTTGGTGTCCAGCGCGCCGGTCAGCTCGTCGCAAAGGAGCAGCTTCGGGTTCTTGATCATCGCCCGGGCGATCGCCACCCGCTGCTGCTGCCCGCCGGAAAGCTCTTTCGGAAAACGGCGGCGGTATTTTTCGATCTCAAGGGCCTCCAGCACCTCGTCCATATCCAGCGGCTTTTCGGAAATGTCCGCCACGACCTCGATATTTTCCTCCACGGTAAGGTCGGGGATGAGGTTATAGAACTGAAAGACAAAGCCCACATCCTCCTTGCGGTAGACCGTTCGCTTTTCCTGGCTCAGCCCGGCGAGGCTTCTCCCGGCCACCGTCAGCTCGCCCTCGTCCAGGCTGTCCAGGCCGCCCAGCACATTGAGCAGCGTGCTCTTTCCGGACCCGGACGGTCCCAGGATGACGCAGATCTTACCCTCCTCCAGCTCCAGCGAGGCGTGGTCCAGCGCGTAGACCTCCGTCTCGCCCTTCCCGTACTTCTTCACGGCGTTTTTCAGGCTGATAAACATCATTCTTCCTCCATCTCCTTGAACGGAACACGCGATCAGATCGAACTGCCCCCGGCCCGCGGCGGGAAAAGCTGCCTGCCGGGCGTTAGTTGTTGCTAACTTTCAGCCGAAGGAAAAGCGGCCGCCACACTGTTAGCGGTCGCTAACCCAAGAACACATCATACATCATTTGGGAGAGAAAGTCAATCTTAAAATCGCTTCTCCGCTGAGCCCAGCTCAGTGCTTCGCGCTCTTTGCGGCGCGTCCGCGTTCAAAAGCCGTCGGCCTCTATCCCGATGAGCGTAAAGTGGCCGCGGTCCACGCGCAGCAGTCCGTCGCGCCGCATTTTGCTCAGCTCGTTGGACAGGGCGCTGCGGTCCACGCTGAGGTAGTCCGCCAGCTGCTGGCGGTTGAAGGAAATATCGAACTCATTGCTGCCGTGCCGCGCCGCCTGGAAGGAGAGGTAGGACAGCAGACGGCCCCGGATGGATTTGGAGCTGGTGTGAAAGATCCTGCGGGACAGGCGGAGGTTTTTCCGGGCCGAGATGGTGAGCAGATTGCGGATCAGCCTGCTTTGATATCCGCAGGCGTGGGGGTCGGCGGAGAGCGCCCGGCCGACGTCTAAAAACAGGATCTCCGCGGGCTCCGCCGCCACCACGCTGACCATCAGCGGCTCGCCGGGGAGACACGCGTAGGTCTCCGCGAATACCTGCCCCGGTCCGGCCCTGTCCAGGATGCTCTTATTGCCCCATACGTCGTCGTTTTCAATGGAGACGCTGCCGGACAGCACCAGGCCTATGGCGCCGACCTCATCCCCCGCGTGGTAAATGGTATCGCCCCGCTGATAGCGCCGCGTTTCCGCCTTCAGGCAGTCCAGCATCGCCCCGATCTCCTCCGGCGACGCGCCCTGAAACAGGGCGGTGTTTGACAAAAAATCGTGATCCATTTTCCCCTCCTGTTGTTATAACAACATACTTACGGTCCTGATTGTAGTATGCTCTGAGCAGAAAATCAAGGAGGGACCAGAGATGATCCGTAAAATCATTAAGATCAACGAGGAAAAGTGCAGCGGCTGCGGCGCCTGTGCCGCCGCCTGTCACGAGGGCGCCATCCAGATGGTGGACGGAAAGGCGAAGCTGACCCGGGAGGACTACTGCGACGGCCTGGGCGACTGCCTCCCGGCCTGCCCCGTGGACGCCATCTCCTTTGAGGAGCGGGAGGCCCCCGCCTATGACGAGGCGGCGGTGCTGCGGGCAAAGGCGGCCAGGCAGACAGCCCCCCTGCCCTGCGGCTGCCCCGGGACCCAGTCCAGAGCTATCCACCGTGACCCGTCCCCCGCCCCGGAAAGCGCCGCCAAGCCTCAGAGCCGGCTGTCCCAGTGGCCGGTGCAGATCAGGCTGGTGCCGGTGAACGCGCCCTACTTTGACAACGCCGATCTGCTCATCGCGGCAGACTGTACCGCCTATGCCTACGGAAACTTCCACAATGAATTCATCCGCGGCCGGATCACCCTGGTGGGCTGTCCCAAGCTGGACGAGGGCGACTACACCGAGAAGCTGGCCGCCATCATCGCCAACAACGCCATCAAAAGCGTCACCGTCGTCCGCATGGAGGTGCCCTGCTGCGGCGGCATCGAAAACGCCGCGAAGCAGGCCATCCGGATCAGCGGCAAGCGCCTGCCCTGGCAGGTGGCGACCGTCACCACCGACGGGAGGATCAGGGAATAGGCAAAGCCGCGGCAGTCTGTCTGCCGCGTGAAGTAAAAACGACATTGGCGTGGAATATCCGCGCCAATGTCGTTCTTTATTTTACCCCAGCGCCCAGC
>CAZUWQ010000141.1:0-3045 GCA_964624195.1 uncultured Oscillospiraceae bacterium
TCTGGGGCCGGAGCAGTCCGGTTTTATGATGAGCGTAGGCTATGACCTGTATCTGAAGCTGCTGGAGGATGCGGTGCTGGAGGAGAAGGGCGAGACGCCCACCCGCCGCCAGGAGTGTACCGCGGACCTGAACGTGGCCGCGGCCATCCCCGACCGCTATGTGCCGTCGCCGGAGCAGCGGATGGACCTTTACCGTCGCATTGCCCGCATCCGCACGGAGGCGGACGCCGATGACATGACCGACGAGCTGGTGGACCGCTTCGGCGATCCACCCAGACCGGTGAACAACCTGATCGCCGTGGCCCTGCTCCGGGGCCAGGCGGCGGCCTGCGGCGTCACCGACATCTCCCAGAAGGGCGGCAGCCTTGTCTTTGCCCTCTCCGGGTTCGATCTGCGTGTGGTGTCCGATCTGGCGGGCAGCTTTGCCGGCCGCCTGCTGTTCTCGCCGGGGCCGCCGGCGGCCCTCACCCTGCGTCTGCGCAAGGGGGAGGACCCGCTGCGGCAGGCGGAGGGGATCATCCGCAAATATTCCGCGCTGCGGGAAGAAGAAAACAATTCGTAAACGATTGGGCCGCGCGGTTGCCATTTTTCACCAGAGATGTTACAATGACCGCGAAAACAACACCGATTTTGGAGGTCCTCAACCATGAAAAACCGTCTGCTTGCCCTGCTGCTGGCCTTGGCGCTGGGGCTGTCCCTGACCGCCTGCAAGACGCCCGCCGCCGACAGCTCCGACCCGCCCGAAAGCGCTGTTCCAGGCGCGGATCCCAGCGGCGACCCGGAGCCCTCGCCCTCCATTGAGGTGGATCTGAGCCGGCACATTTTGGACTTTGCCGCCGGGCTCTCCCCGGAGGAGACGCTGCTCACCATCAACGGCCAGGAGGTGCCTGCCGACCTGTATCTGTACTGCCTGGCGCAGAACTGTGCCTATTTTGAGAGCTACTACGGCGCCTACGGCATCTCCGTGGCCGACTACGGCGACTCCCTGCTGGCCGACACCGCCAATGCCGCCGCCTATTATGTCCTGCTGGACCAGATGGCCCGCAAGCAGGGCTGCCCCCTCACCGACGACCAGCTTGCCCAGGTGCGGCAGGACTTGACCGCCAACGGCGAGGAGCGGTATGAGGACCTGAAGACGATGTACGGCCTGTCCGATTCCTCTATGGAGTTCATCTTTTCCCTTTCAGCCTGCTATGGCAATCTGCTGGACGCCCTGGCGCCTGCCCCCACCACCGATGAGCTGAACAACTACGTCTATCAGGCCAGACACATCCTGCTGCTTACCGTGGACATGGAGGGCCAGCCCACGCTCCAGGATGACGGTACCTACGCCTATCCGCCCCTGGAGGAGAGCGTTATCGCCGAGAAGAAGGCGCTGGCGGAGGACCTGCTGGCCCAGCTTCAGGCCGCCGACGATTTGGACGCCAAGTTCAACGAGTTGATGAATGAGTACAGCGAGGACACGGGCCTGGCGGCCAACCCCGACGGCTACACCACCACTGTGGGGCAGATGGTGGCCCCCTTTGAGCAGGCTGCTCTGGCGCTGGACTTCGGCGGGCTGTCCGGTATCGTGGAATCCTCCTACGGCTATCACATTATCCTCCGGGGTGAGGTGGCCGATCTGGACAGTTATGCGGAGCAGTACCGGGAAAGCCGGCTGGAAAAGCTGGTGGATCAGGAGTTGGAGCAGGCCGAGGTGGTTCGGTCCGACGCGCTGAACAACCTGAACGCGGCGGATTTCTACAACCGCTACACCGCCTATCAGGACGCCTTCCAGCAGCAGCTGGCCGATGAGGCCCCCGCCTCCGGCGCTCCCGAGACTGACAGCGGGGACGAACCGTAAAAGCAGAGGAAAATTTTGCTTGACACAGGCCGGTTGTCCTTGATAAAATGTCTTTCCGATAAGGGAGTAATCGGCAGGGGCACCCCTGTGACAAGCGCCAACAGCAAGGCGGTCCTCCGCCTGGCCTTGTATGAAATGATGAGACTTATCCGCGCGGGGCCGCGGGTAAGTCTTTTTCTTTTCAGCTTGTCCCGCCTTCCCTATCTTTCGCCCTGTCATCCCTGCTATAGTGTTTGGAAGGGATCTGTATCTTCGACGAATAAAGGAGTGTTGCCATTGTGAGCCTGTGGTTCAACAAGTCCCCCGCCGAAACGCTGGACCTGCTGGACAGCGACCAGACAAAGGGCCTGACCGAGCAGGAGGCGGAGCGCCGGCTGGAGCGGTACGGTCCCAACGCCCTCCAGGGGGCTGAAAAGGAGAGCCTGATCAAGCGCTTTCTGAACCAGCTGAAGGACCCCATGATCATCGTCCTGCTGGCCGCCGCCGCGCTGTCCCTGATCTCCACCGGCGGCGAGGACTGGATCGAGGCGCTGATCATCCTGGTCATCGTCATCGTCAACGCCTGCATCTCCATCTCCCAGGAGGACAGCGCGGAAAAGGCGCTGGAGGCGCTGCAGAAGATGTCGGCGCCGCTGGCAAAGGTCATCCGGGACGGCCGGATGGTCCGCATGGACACCGACAAGCTGGTCCCCGGCGACGTGATCGTCCTGGAGGCGGGCGACCTGGTGCCCGCCGACGCCCGCATTCTGGAGTGCGCCAACCTGAAAGCGGATGAATCCGCCATGACCGGCGAGTCCGTCCCCGTCAGCAAGCAGATGGTGGACTCCCTGCCGGAGGAGACGGCCCTGGGCGACCGGAGGAACATGGTCATTTCGTCCACCGTTATCACCAACGGCCGGGCGGTCTGCGTGGTCACCGACACCGGTATGAACACCGAGGTGGGCCGCATCGCCCAGATGCTCACCGGTGAAAGCGACACCACCACACCCCTCCAGCGGAAGATGGGCGAGATCTCCAAGACCTTGTCCTTCGTCTGCCTGGCGGTATGCGCCGTTATGTTCGGCGTGGGCGTGATCTACCATCACGGCATTCTGGAGATGTTCATGTCCGCCGTGTCCCTGGCGGTGGCCGCTATTCCTGAGGGCCTGCCCGCCATCGTCACCATTGTGCTGGCGTTGGGCGTCCAGCGGATGGTGAAGCGC
>CAZUWQ010000142.1:0-3033 GCA_964624195.1 uncultured Oscillospiraceae bacterium
CCAATGTCCTGCCCGTCTGGAGCGCCGCGGGGGGCTATATCGAGGGCAGCGGCGGGGACACCGCGGTGTATACCGCCGGCAGCGCCGCGGGCACCTATCAGATCACCGCCGCCGGCGGCGGGCAGCAGGGTACGCTGCCGGTGCGGGTCGTGGACAGCCTGACCGCGCTTACCGTTGTCCGGAAGGAGGGGAACAGCACTGTGGCCAGCCTGGCGCTGTCGCCGGGAGACCAGGTGGCGCTGGCGGCGGAGGGGCAGTGGTATAAACTGCCTGTGGCCATGGACGATGCCGCCGTCACCTGGCGGGTGGACGGCGAGATAGGTACCATTGACGCGGACGGCGTATTCACTGCCGCCGATAAAAACGCCATGGGCTCCATCGTGGCCACGGTGGGAGGAAAGACGGTGACCATCCCCGTGCGTGTGGAGCGGGGCGACCCCTTTACCGATATGGCCGGACATTGGAGCGCGTCCTATGTAACCAAATTGTATCAGTTGGGGCTCACCGGCGGTATCCAGCAGGCGGACGGCACCTTCATTTATGCCCCTGACGCGGATATGACCCGGGGCGAGCTGTTGGTATTTTTGGGGCGGCTGCTGCAGATCGACCTGAGCGCCTATGAGCAGGTGGAGCTGCCCTTTGACGACGCGGACCAGATCCCGGAGTGGGTGCTGCCCTCGGCAAAGGCAATGTACGCTCTCCAGGTGCTGACGGGCTCCTATGACAACGGAAAACTCAACGCCAATGTTTCCGACTCTGTGACCCGCGAGGAGACCATGACCATGATGGGCCGGGTGCTGGCGGAGCAGGTGGAATGGGACCTGTCCGGTTTTGCCGACGCGGATACGGTGAGCGGCTGGGCGTCGCCCTATGTCCAGACCCTGGTGGCCAAGGGTGTGGTGGATGGCAGTGACGGGCTGTTGCTGCCCAAGGCCAACATCACCCGGGGGGCCGCGGCCAAGCTGCTGGTGTTGATCAACGATATGGAAAAGACGCCTCTTACCGTGCGGGCGGACCTGGCGCTGGAGCCGGCCGCCCCGCGGGAAGGGGAAGGGCTGTAAAATATTTACGCCCAAAATTCGGTTCAGGCGGCCCGAATTTTGTAAAAACTGAAAATCATGGCATGATGCAGGGCGATTTTTGTTGACTATCTCAGCAAAATTCAGTATAATTTACTTATTGTATCCAGAGAGAAAGGAAATGCCCGGCCATGTATTTTGGCAGCGTGCGTTTTTTTAAAAACCTGATCCTGTTGGTGCTGGTCATATTATTCGCTGTACCAGTCGTGTTTGCCCTGCGTCTCAATGACAAGCTGGGCCAGGAGGAGGCGGAGAACGCCCGGCTGGAGCAGGCGCTGGCGGCGGCGGAGCAGCGGATATCCGCTGAGGAGCCCGCGGACCCGTTGAGCTCGGCGGAGCCGGGCGCGGTGACCGGCGGAGAGCCGGCGGAGAGCCCGGATCTCTACTATCAGAGCCTGTATCCCGATTTTTACGCGCCTGAAAGCTATCACGCCACAGAGCGGACTGTGGGGACCATCTACCTGACCTTTGACGACGGCCCCTCAGAGAACACGGACCGCATTCTGGCGATCCTGGCGGAGCAAAATGTAAAGGCCACCTTCTTTGTCACAGGAGAGTCCAGCGAGGGCAACGGTCAGCGGCTGCGGGACATCGTGGCCCAGGGCCATTCACTTGGGATGCACTCTTATAGCCATAATTACGGTCAGATCTATCAGTCGGTAGAGGCGTTTCTGGACGATATGTACCAGGTGTTTACCCTGATCCGGGAGGAGACAGGCGAGACGCCCACGCTGTTCCGCTTTCCGGGCGGCAGCATCAACAGCTACAATGCGGGCGTCTATCAGGAGCTGGTCGCGGAGATGCTGCGGCGGGGTTTTGTCCCCTATGACTGGAACCTGTCCGGCGAAGACGCCGCGATCCCCCAGCCCGGCACCGCGCAGATCATCCAGAACGTGGTCGAGAATGCCGGGCGAATGGAGCGCGGGTTCGTACTCCTTCACGACAGCGCCTATAAGGTCAACACGGTAAACGCGCTGGAGACCATCATCCAGCAGCTTCGGGACATGGGGTTTGAATTTGACCGGATCACGCCGGAGACCAAGCCGGTGTGGTTCGTCTACACGGATTGAGATCCGGCCGGGTCCGGCCGGCCCGTGCTTTGACCAGCAAATATTTTGGAAAGAAACGCGAGGGGATCATATGGGCACAATTAGCAAGAGGGACAACTTCGGGCGGGCAATGTATGATATGTTTGGCATAGGCCGTGACGTGAGCGACCAGCCGGAGAAGACGCCGGAGGCGGACCCGGCGGAGTTGACGCCCAGCCGCGATGAGATAGTCCGGGAGCCGGTGGATGATTTCATGGTGGAGAAGGCCGTCCCTGTCCAGTCCTACAACGCCACCTATCTGGCCGCGGGCACGATGATGAAGGGTACCCTGAGCACCAAGGGCGACGTGGAGATCGCCGGTGATTTTGAGGGTGAGATCATCGCCAAAGGCAGAGTGACTCTGCACTCCAATATCAACAGCAAGATCACCGCCACCGGGCTGGTCCTGGTGGACTGTGAGTTGACGGGCGACGTGGAGGTGACCGGCGACGTCGCGCTGAATGAGCAGTCGGTGGTCCACGGCAACGTCCGGGCGGAGAACATGACCTGCTCCGGCAGGATCAAGGGCGACCTGGACATCCAGGAGAACCTGGTGCTGGATGGATCCGCGGAGATCGACGGCAACATCAAGGTGGATACCCTGTCCGTGGCCCGCGGGGCCAAGATCTCAGGCAACATCGAGATGCGGAACGCAAAAAGGTAAAAAATTAAAATTTGGTGTTGACAATTGTCCTGCCTTCTGGTAAGATACTTCTTGCGCTGGTGATGACCGTTCAGCGCCCTGTGGAAAGCGTCGCCCGGCCGGAAGCCGGACATAGGTGTATTGCGCTCCGCGGTTCAAGACCTAATATCGCGTGTCATACAAATCTGTATTAAAGCGTCTCTCCCGCACTTGGGGGTATAGC
>CAZUWQ010000143.1:0-3023 GCA_964624195.1 uncultured Oscillospiraceae bacterium
TCCGGGTCATAAAAGCTGTCGCCGTCCTCCAGATAGGCGCCGGCGTCCTCCTGACGGGCGAGCAGAACGGAATTGGTCTCCCCGTCGTAGGTCACATTCAGGTTGAATACCTTGGCCATGGTACGCACCGGGGCGGCCACCTTGCCGTCCAGTTGGATCAAGCCGTTGGGCGTGTAAAGATAGCGCCCGTTCGCCACCAGATAATCCGCGCCCGCGCTGACCGTCATGGTCAGCGTCTCCACGACCACATCGGCCTGGGCCGCGGGCGTTTCCGTCTCATCGGCCGCCGCCTCGTCGTCCCGGGGCGCGTCGGCGGGGACCTCCGTCCCCTCCCCTTCTTCCATTTCCACGTCTACTACGCCGACAACAGTGGAGGCGCTGACGGTCACAGTGCCGTCCTCCTCCTCTACCATCGCCTCGCCGTTATTCAGCGCGGTCACAAAGGACTCTACAGTCACGTAGCAGACGCCCTGCCGGATCTCATACTCCAGAGTCTCCAGCAGCACCCCGTCCAGATAGACGCCGGACTGAGGTTCGTTCTCGGCGATCTCCTCCGGGGCCGCCTCTTCCTCCGGCGCGGCCGCGAAGCCGGGGAGGATCAGCGCGCCCGCGATGGCGAGGATCAGCGCCAGGGCGGTTACTCGTAATTTCATCAAATCTCTCCTTGCTACAATTTGTTGTCAAATTGTAACCGTATTGTAACCCATTTTAAACCGCTTTGCAAGAATTTCCGGCATACAAAATAGCCGAACCTTTCCCGGAAAGGCTCGGCTATTTGGTGGATATGCATAATTTCCTGCGTTTTTTTGGAAAATTGACAGTCCAGTCTCCAAATTCTACCGATAGAACCAGTGGCAGCCGATGGTGGTCACATACTCCCGGTTCTCCATGATCCAGTGGTTTTTGGTCAGCTCCGGGGCCAAAAAGTACAGGCTGTCCCCCGCGGCGCGGGCGCCGTCCAGCACCAGCTTGGCCGCCAGCACGCTCTCCCCGGTCGGCTCGTCGTATATCGTTCCGCTCGCCACGGGCGCGAACTGGACGCCCCATTCCCGGTCAAAGATCACGCCGTAAATACTGTCGGGGAACTCGTCGCTGCTCACCCGGTTGAGCACCACCGTGCCCACCGCCAGCTTCCCGGCCAGCGGCTCCCCCTGGCTCTCGGCGGAGATGACGCGGGACAGCCAGTACAGCTCTTCCTCCGTGTAGGGCGCCGCACCGGGCCGGCCGGCGCCCACCGTCAGGGTGACGCCCCGCTCCCGGCTCCAGTCCACCGAGCCGCCCAGCGCCTCGGCCAGCACCCGGATGGGCACCAGCGTACACCCGTTTTCCAGCAGCACGCCGCCGGGGATGTACAGCGCCCGGTCGTTCACCGTCAGGTACTTCTGCCCCGGCACCGCCCGCAGGGTCAGGCCGGGGGCCGTCACATAGGCCGCGCCGCCGGACCAGCTCACCTGGGCGTCCGGCGCCAGCGTCTGGGCCGTCGCCCGCAGCGCTACATATGTAACGCCGCCGATCTCCCTGGCCAGCAGCGCGTCCCACAAATCGTTCCCGCCCACCCACAGGGCGGACGCCCCGGCAGGCAGGGTCAGCGACAGGGCCAGGACCGCCGCCGCCAGCGCCGCTGTCAGCTTCTTCATCCATATCACACTCCTTGGCTTTTCTGGAGCGCCGCGGCTCCCTTGGTACAGAAAAATTGTAACCTTTTGTAACCGGCAGTGCAAGCTGTAATGTTTTCCAACCCACGCTCCGCCGCCGGGACGTTGAGACGGCCCGCGAAACAGGCCCGGAAACCGCGGGAGGCCGGACAAAGCAATCTTTGTCGAATTACGCGGCGCCGCTCTTGAATATTTGATAGAAATGTAGTACTATGCGTATAAGGCAGTCATACGCCCCGTAAAACCGGGCGCTCCGCCCCCAGGCAAACGCTCAAAGAAGCTTTCAGAATTTTAATAAGGAGGATGATAAGGTCATGCGCGCGGAAGCAAAACTGCAAAACAGCTTTTTTATGAACCCAATGATCCGCAAGCTCTACAAGGTGACGGAGACCGCGGACTCGGAAAAGGACGCGGCCAGCTACGGCGGAGTCACGGCAAAGGTCATCTTTTTCATGCTGTGGGCGGTGGTCGGCGTCATCGCGTTTTATCTTGTGCGCCCGCAGCTGACTGCCGGTGACGTGATCGTTCTGGACAACGGGATGCGTATCCACCCTCTGGAAGCGCTTGTCTTCTGCGGGGCTCTCGTGCTGTCTCTCATCGCGCCGCTGCTGGCTTTTGCCATCAAACCGCTGGTGCCGGTCCTCGGGAGCATCTATTGCCTGTGCTTCAGCTACAGCTTCACCTGCCTGGGCGATCTGCTGCCGGATGAATACGCCGGGATCATTACGATCGCGACTGTTATAACCATTCTTCTGGTCTCGGTCATGGCGTTCCTCTATAAAAGCGGGATCGTCAGCGTCACGCATAAATTCCGGACGGTAGTGACCACGCTGTTTCTTACTGCTGTGTTGAGCGGCGTCGTGGTGTTCCTGCTGAGCCTGATCCCCGGCTTTGAGAGCATCCTTGTGTTCGTCCGCGACAATGTGGCGATCAGCATCTGCGTCTCCCTTGTCTACATCATCATCGCCTGCCTGTTTTTGCTGGTCGATTTCCAGGCGATCCGGGACTGCGTGGAAAACAGATTGCCGAAAAAATATGAGTGGATCGGCGCCTTCGGCCTCGCCTATACGATCTTCTACCTGTTTTTGCAGGTATTCAACCTGATCTCCAAGATCCAAAACAGCGGCAAGTCCCAATAAGCGGTATGCTCCGGGGCTCGACCCCGGGAGCGTCCCTTTTAAACGCAAAAGCGGGGCAAGGATACCGAAAAAGTATCCTTGCCCCGCTTTTTTATCACGCTCGCCTCCAAAGCCTGCCCAAACTCTTTTCCCGCTTACATCCGCGTTCCGATCCGCATCGTCGGCCCCGCCTTCCCAACCGCGTCTACGCCGTCTTTCGCGTTTTCCCTTCGCTCACCTCTCTCCCCTG
>CAZUWQ010000144.1:0-3016 GCA_964624195.1 uncultured Oscillospiraceae bacterium
TCCTCCTGTCGGATCCCGCGATTTCACCCTTGCAAATCCGCGAGATCCACGCTATAATTTTGCCGTGGGGGAGCACCCGCAGACACGCGCAAGGCATTATGCCGTTGTCCAGGCGCTCGCGCCGCGAAAAAAGGAGAAACTCCATGGAGAGTACAAAAACAGCGATCTTCGAGGCCTTCCAGCAGATCCTGGAGGAGACCCCCATCAATAAGATCACGGTAAAAAGCATCGTGGAACGGTGCGGCATCAATCGGAACACGTTTTATTACCATTTCGACGGCATCCCGGAGCTGATCGAGTTCGGACTGACCACCCTTGCCGACCAGCTCACCGACGGCTCCGATCAGTCGGACCCTTCGGGCGACCTGCTCCGCACGGCGCGATACCTCGCTCAGCACAGAAGATCGATCCTACACATTTACCGCTATCTTCCAAGAGAAGAGTTCCTTCGCTTCCTGAATAAGATCACCGTATATGTGGTGGAAAAACGCTTTCGCCGCATAACCTCCGGGATGGATATTCCGGAGGAGGAGCTGGCCGCTCTGATCCGCTTTTACAAGAGTTCCATGGTGGGCCTGCTGCTGGACTGGCTGGACGACGGCATGAATTATGATTTTGAGACCATGGTGATCCGGCTGTGCCGCCTTATGGACGACTCGGTCCGGCCGTCTATCGAAAAAAAGCCGGACGCTTGAAAGTCGGGCCTTCCGCAAAACAGAGATCTCAGAACAGAGTCAGAAAAAAGCTATGGAGGACCGCCCAGGGGCAGTTCTCCATAGCTTTTTAAAACAGCGCTTTCGTCCGCCGGGTCTGTGATCGCGTTTTGCGGCGGGCCCATTCTTTCTCGCTTACTTACTTGCCTTGTAACGATTGCGCTCCCGCTCGCCAATGCCGGCCAGCTCGGGCCGCTTCTCGCACTCCTCCGCCCAAAGCTCATCGGCCTTGCTCTTCCATTTCTGCGCGTAACCGCAGGTCTTGGAGCACAGATGCTCCACGCTCTCCGGGCTCTCCGGGTCGGTGGAGTGGGCGCCCGTCTCTTTGACCATCTTCTGGATGAACTCCGGGTTCTCCAGCATGGGGCAGGGCCGGAGCATATTGTCGTTGAAGGGCATATTGTCATGGTAGGCCATGAACAGCGGGCTCTGCAGCGCCTCCAGCAGCGTGCACTCCCGGATGTTGGCGTTGGAGTAGTGGATGAACACGCAGGGGTCCACATCGCCGTTGGCGTTGATGTGGAGATACCGCTTGCCGCCGGCAATGCAGCCGCCTACGAACTCGGCGTCGTGCTGGAAGTCCATGGCGAACAGGGGCCTCCCGGCGCGCAGCTGGCGGATACGGTGATAGACATAGGCGCGCTGCTCGGGGTCGGGCAGCAGCTCCGGGGCGGCGTCGTTGCCCACGGGCATATAGTGGAAATACCAGATGAAGTAGGCGCCCATGTCGATGAGGCTCTGATAGTACTCATCGGAGGTGATGGACTTGTAGTTCACGCTGGTGTAGCAGGAGGAGATGCCATAGGGCAGGCGGCGCTCCTTCAGCAGGTCCATGGCGTGGCGGGCCTTCTGGTACACGCCGTTGCCGCGGCGGGAGTCGGTGTCGCCCTCGTCACCCTCCAGGCTGATCGCGGGGATGAAGTTGCCCACCCGCAGCATCTCGTCCGCGAACTTCTCGTCGATGAGGGTGCCGTTGGTGAAGGACAGGAACACACAGTCGTCGTGCTTCTCGCACAGCTTGATGATGTCGGCCTTGCGCACCAGCGGCTCGCCGCCGGTGTAGATGTACATATACACGCCCAGCTCTTTGCCCTGCTCAATGATGGAGTCGATCTCATCAAAGGTCAGGTTCAGCTTGTTGCCGTACTCGGCGGCCCAGCAGCCGGTGCAGTGGAGGTTGCAGGCGCTGGTGGGGTCCAGCAGGATGGCCCACGGAATATTGCAGTTGTACTTTTTCCGGTTCTCCTCCTGCTTGGGCCAGCCGATCAGGTTGGCGTTGATGAAGAAGTTGACCACCAGGGTCTTCATCACCTTGGGGTCCAGGTCCTGGACCATGTGGAGGATGAAGCTGTGGTAGGGATGCTCGGGGTTCTCGATAGCCTCCCGGATCATCTTGCGCTGGCTGACAAACTCGTTGCCGGCAAAGCGGTCGGCCCAGTCCATCAGCTTGCGCATATTGGTCTCCGGGTCCTTATAGAGGTAATTGATCGCCTGCTCAATGCCAAATTTCTGAATCGTGTTGATAAAGCTCATTTTTGGTTCCTCTCTTTCTGATTCTAAAATTGAAAACGAAACGGATGCTTATCGTTCCACCTCTTTCCCTGTGGAACAGCTCGGAAGGCGGACCGTCAGCTTTACGATGCAATGGTTGACGACGCCCTCCGCCAGCAAAACGATACAGGCAAGAAGACGCGCCGCCCCCAGTCCCAGAAAGTCGTAGACGATCAACAGTACGCTGAGGGCGCCGGCGGCAATGGAGAGCCCCAGGATCAGCTTCCACTGCTCCAGCCCGAAATCCCGGGCCTCCTTGGACATCTGTACATGAAACAGATTGTCAAGCAGGGCGATCCAGCCCAGGCCGGAGGCGAGATGCTGGGCGATGGCAGTATTTCTGATCAGGGCAAACACTCCGATCACCATAAGGAACAGCCCAAAGGCCAGATCATAGCGGAACGCCAGGCAGTACAGATCCTCGGAGAAAAAGCCGATGATCTTAATGACGCCATACAGCAGCAGGATCACACCGCTGAAGCAGCACAGGAGCATGGACGGCAGGTCAGGAAAAATGAGATAGATCAAAGCGGCGGCATAGAATATAATGGACATCGCGATGTATCCGCCCTGGGCAAATTGCAGCTTTTTCATTTCATAAACATCCTTCCGCTCTGCTGAAACGCGGCAAAACAACACACCGCAGGCCCCTTCCGTTTATTACCGTATCATACCTCACACAATTTTTACCCGCAATAGACAATCGGGGCCGAATGCCCAAATTTCGCGCATTCGGCCCCATCCCCTTCAAA
>CAZUWQ010000145.1:0-3016 GCA_964624195.1 uncultured Oscillospiraceae bacterium
CAAGTAGGGACCGACGGGTATCCCACCCGTTATCCATCGGGACACGCATGATGGTGCGTGTAAGCGAGAGGACGTAGGATACGTCAATTTGGGTGGTATCGCAGAAGCAAAGGCTTTTGTCCCATGGTGGGACAAGGGCTTTTTTCTTTTCCCAAAGCAAGACCGCGTGGCGAGCGGTCCCTCCATCCGCCACCCAAAATAAAATTCCGGAGGGAAAAACCATGAAAAAGCGCAATCTGATGAAGAAGCTGTCCGCCCTGGCTCTGGCCGCCGTGCTGGCGCTGGGCCTCACCGCCTGTGCCGGCGCCAATGGCGGCGGGAATGACGGAGATTACACGGTGGCCGTCATCAAGCAGATGGACCACGCCTCGCTGGACGAGATCGCCGGCGCTATCTGTGCCCAGTTGGACGCCATTGCCCAGGAAAAGTCCGTGAAGATCATCTATCAGGTTTACAGCGGCCAGGGGGACCAGACGGTGCTGAAGCAGTTGTCCGACCAGGCCATTGCCGACGGGGTGGACGCCATCATCCCCATCGCCACCACCGCCGCCCAGGTGGCCGCCGTCAGCGCCGAGGAGAGCAAGACGCCGGTGGTGTACGCCGCCATCTCCGACCCGGAGACCGCCAAGCTCACCGGCATCGACTACGTCACCGGCACCAGTGACGCGCTGAACACCGCCTTTATCCTGGACATGATGCTGGCCCAAAACCCCAATGTGTCCAAGGTGGGGCTGCTGTACTCCCTGTCCGAGCCCAACTCCGCCACCCCCATTGCCGAGGCCAAGGCCTATCTGGAGGGCAAGGGCATTGCCTACAGCGAGCAGACGGGCAACACCAACGATGAGATCATCGCCGCCGCTGCCGCTCTCCGGGCGGAGGGGGTGGACGCCATCTTTACCCCCACCGACAACATCGTCATGGCTGCGGAGCTGGCCATCAGCGGCGAGCTGGCCGCCGCCGGCATCCCCCACTATGCCGGGGCCGATTCCTTTGTGCAAAAGGGCGCCTTCGCCGCCTGCGGCGTGAACTACACCGACCTGGGCGCCAGGACCGCCGACCTGGCCTACCAGGCCATCACAGAGGGCATGGACGACTTGAAGGACTACTATCTCATGGAGGGCGGCATCATCACCGTCAACACCGAGACCGCCGCCACGCTGGGCGTGGGCTATGATATGTTCTCTGATATGGGCCAGCTGGTGGAGGTCCAGACCACGGAGGACTGAGATCGCTGACAGTTCGCCGCCCCGGCACTTGATCCGGGGGCGGCGGCATGAGGGGAGAGAGGATCTATGCTGCTCATTACCCAGACCGCCCTGGAGCTGGGGTTTCTGTACGCGCTGGTGGCGCTGGCGCTGTATTTGAGCTACCGGGTGCTGGACATCGCCGATTTGACCACCGACGGCTGCTTTGTGCTGGGAGCCGCCGTGTCGGTGACGCTGGCCGCCGCCGGACACCCGGTGCTGGCCATACCCGCGGCCATGGCGACAGGGGCCTGCGCCGGCTTTGTCACTGCCTTCTTGCAGACCCGGCTGGGGGTGCCCTCCATTCTGGCGGGCATCGTCACCAACACGGGGCTGTACACCGTCAACCTCATGGCCATGGGCTGGCGGTCCAACGTGAGCCTGTTGAAGGCGGACACCGTGTTCACCCTGTTCCGGGGCCTGGGGCTGGGCGGGAGCTGGTATAAGCTGATCCTGGCCGCCATGGTCACGGTGCTGGCGGGGGCGGCGCTATACCTGTTTTTGGGCACCCGCCTGGGGCTGTCCATCCGGGCCACCGGGGACAACCGGGACATGGTGCGGGCGTCGTCGGTGAACCCCACGCTCACCGTCACGGTGGGCCTGTGCCTGTCCAACGCCCTCACCGCCCTGTCCGGGGCCATGGTGGGGCAGTACCAGAAGACGGCGGACATCAACAGCGGCACCGGCATCGTGGTCATCGGGCTGGCCTGCCTCATCATCGGGGAGACGGCGCTGGGCCGCCGCACGGTGATGAAGGGGGTCATCGCCGCCGTGGTGGGCTCCATTTTGTACCGCTTCCTATACGCCGTGGTGCTGTATACCAAAGTGGTGCCGGTGGACTGTCTGAAGCTGCTCACCGCCGCGGTGGTGGGCCTTGCCATCGCGGCCCCCAGCCTGAGACGGTGGGCGGCGTTCCAGAAGCGGAAGCTGACGGCGGGACGGAAGGGGGGCGCGTGAGATGCTGGAGGTAAAGAACATCTCCAAGACCTTCAACCCCGGTACGCCCAACGCGAAGCGGGCCCTCACCGGGCTGTCTCTCCACGTGGAGCCGGGGGAGTTCGTCACCCTGATCGGCTCCAACGGGGCGGGGAAATCCACCCTGTTCAATGCCATTGCCGGGGCCTTTACCGTGGACGAGGGGAGCATCCGCCTGGGCGGGCGGGACGTGACCTTCCAGCCGGAGCACCGGCGCAGCCGGGTGATCGGCCGGCTGTTTCAGGACCCGTTGAAGGGGACCGCCCCCTCCATGACCATCGAGGAGAATTTAGCCCTGGCCTACCTGCGCACCGCCGGGGGCAGCCCGTTCAGCCGGATCAGCCGACGGGAGCGGGAGCTGTTCCGGGAGAGGCTGGCCCTGCTGGACATGGGGCTGGAGGACCGTCTGAGCCAGCCGGTGGGCCTGCTGTCCGGCGGTCAGCGGCAGGCCCTCACCCTGCTGATGGCCACGCTGACGCCGCCTCAGCTGCTCCTGCTGGACGAACACACTGCCGCCCTGGACCCGGCCACCGCCGACAAGGTGCTGGCGCTGACCCGGGAGATCGTGGAGCGGGAGCACATTACCTGCCTGATGATCACCCACAACATGACCCAGGCACTGGCGCTGGGGAATCGGACGCTGATGCTGCGGGACGGCAAGATCGTGCTGGACCTGTCCGGCGTCCAGCGGGCGGGTCTGACGGTGGACGACCTGCTCCGCCGCTTCAAGGAGACCGACGGCCAGGCGCTGGACAATGACCGGATGCTGCTTGAATAATACAAACGCCCGCCCCATG
>CAZUWQ010000146.1:0-1621 GCA_964624195.1 uncultured Oscillospiraceae bacterium
ATTTCTGCTCCAGCCACACGGCGGCGGCTGTGTTGTTGTCATTGTTGGAAGGCGCCCGGGCGGTCAGCCTGGAACGCATCCGGGCCAGCCAGTCCTCCGGGTCAGACGCGGCCCGCAGGTCTTCCTCCATTTCGTCTTCCAGCACATATTCCCAGAAGCCGTCGGTACACAGCAGAAAGGCATGGCGGCCAGGCTCCAGCGGATCCTCATGGGCATCCACTTTTAAGTCGCCGTCCTGACCGAGCGCCCGGAAGACCCGGTTACGGTCCTCATGGAAGCGGATCTGATCCACACTGATCTCACCGAGCGTCACAGCGATCTGTGAGGCGCTGTGGTCCCGGGTCTGAAAGACCCGCTTTCCGTTCAGGAAGTGATACAGGCGGGAATCGCCCGCGTGGGCCCAGGCCGCTTTGCCGTTTTCCACCGCCAGGGCCACCACGGTGGATTTCATGGCGCACTGCCGGGTCTGGAGGCTGAGGACGTTGCGGTGGGCAGCCTGGACCAGGTCGAGCAGGACGCCCGCGTCCACCTGACCGTTCCAGCCGCCGCAGATGGTATCCGCGGCGGCGGCGGAGGCGATCTCGCCTCCGCCGTGCCCGCCCAGACCGTCGGCCACCACCATACACAGGCGGTCCGGCAGCGGAGCGGCCTGACGGACGGTGTCCTCATTTTGGGCTCTGCCGCCGATATTGGTATAGACTGCGGTTTGGATCATAGTGTCCACTCCTAAATGGTTTCTTGTGTACCGCAGTCCAGAATGACCGCGGTATAGTTGTCCTGCCGGGGGTAGTGCTTGTCCTGAATGGCCTTTTCCAGAGCCGCCGCGGCCTGTTCGGCGGGCAGATCCAGGGCGGCGGTCAGCTCTCCGTCGGTCAGGGCGTTGTACACGCCGTCGCTCATCAGGATGAATTTATCTCCGGGCAGTATATCCACAGGCCGGGCGGGGATGTCCGCGTATTTCAGCGCCCCCATGCCCAGATAGCTGGTCAGGCCGGCCGCTGTGGGATGGGCGGCGGCCTCCTGGAAGGTGCCCGTGCCGTTGACGGCTTTCAGGTCCAATTCGTGCCGGTATATGTGCTCCCGGTTCAGCTGGTAGAGCGTCCCTTCCCGGTACAGGCAGATGCGGCTGTCGCCCACGGACAGATAGTGGAATCTGCCCGTGCGGATCAGCCCCATGACCAGGGTGGAGCCGCTTTTGCTCCGCCCATCGGGGCCAAGGAGGGCGTTCACCGCCCCGTTGGCCTGGGCCAGCAGGGACAGCAGCACTCTGTCCGGGTCGCCGTGGGTCTCATAGAAGCGGTCCATAATGGAGGTCACCGCCGTCTGACTGACCTTATCGCCGTCAGACAGGCCGCCCATGCCGTCAGCCACCACCGCCAGCAGGCCGTGGGTGGGGGCCAGCTCCTCCGACGAGACGGAGAAGCAGTCCTGCTGGCTGTCCCGGGCGCCCTGCTGATGGACCTTGCCCACCCGGATGCTCCCGTCCCATGTGCCGGCGGCGGGCTTGGGCTTATGCCTGCTCTTTCGGCGGACAAGCTGGGCGATCAGGGCGGCCACAGCCGCCGCCAGCAGCGCCGCCGTAACGCCCCACAACCAGGGCCAGCCGGACCAGGCGCCGGGG
>CAZUWQ010000146.1:1721-2963 GCA_964624195.1 uncultured Oscillospiraceae bacterium
ACCGGCTCAGAATCCACCGGTTCGGATCCTATGGGCTCAGACTCTATCGGTTCGGACCCTGCCGGCGCGGACTCCGCTGGAGCGCTTTCGGTGACCGGCTCACTGGCGGCGGGCGGAGCGCTTCCGGTCACCGGCGCGCTTTCGATGACAGGCTGGCTCCCGGGGATCGGCTCGCTTGTAAGCTCCTCCGGCGGCAGGGAGACCGGGCCCGGGCCGGTAAACGTCAGACTCCGGATATCAGCCATTGTTTGGTCCCTTTTCCCAGCCAAACTGCTCGCCGCACAGCGCCACGAACATGAGCTTGGTGGTGCCGATGGAGATGATGTCATAGGTCTTGATCTCCACGGCGTTGAGTACCGTTTTGCCGTTGACCTTGATGAGGTTGCGCCCGGCGGAGGGGCCGACATAATAGGTGCGCTCACTGCTGTCGTAGGCGATCATGGCATGGTTCTGGCGGGAGATCTGCATATCTCCGTGGATATGGATGTCGCCCGTTTCGCGGCCGATGTAGTTATAACCGGCGTGGATACGGAAGTCGGTGCCGCGGACAGGGCCGTCCACGCACACCAGCCAGCCCACCACAGGCTCCACAGGGGAGTCGTCGGTCCCCTGCTCGCCGCCGATGACGGTGGGAGTGCCGAAGGGGTCCGCCGGGCCGTCCATCGAATAGTTGTTCACGGGCATGGTGGCGTTGAAGGCGCCGCCCTGAGGATCGGATGCCGGCGTGCCGGGGGCCACGGTGGGAGGAAATCCGCCTTGGCCAGGGGCGCTCACGGAAGCGTTCTCAGGTTTTCTTGTGGGAGGGAAGCTGCTGTCGGAGGCCTGCTGCCCGCAGGCAGGGCAGCTGCTGTGGAGCGCCGGGTTGTAATATTGGCCGCATTTGGGGCACTGGATCGGATTATTTTTGACTTCCATGATGATTCCTCCGTTTTCGTTGTTGTGTAGACGATCATATCAATGTGATCTGGAAGCGGTTTTCGCCGCTGCCCAGGTAAAAAGAGCTTCCGGCGGTCAGCTGCATGGGGTAATTGGGGGGCAGCTTCCGGCCATCTCCCAGGAAGGTGCCGTAGGCGGAGTTCAGGTCCACCAGAACGGGCCGGCCTTGCTGCCAGCGGATGCAGCAGTGGAGACGGCTGACGCCGGGAGCGTTGGCCGGGAACCGAACGGCACAGCTGCCGTCACGCCCAAAGGTGAGCCCGTTGGCGCCGATCCGGTAGGCGCGGCCCTTCAATGGGCCGGACA
>CAZUWQ010000147.1:0-1591 GCA_964624195.1 uncultured Oscillospiraceae bacterium
GTCTACGCCGCCGAGGGCAAGCTGGACCCGGCGGACATCCCCGCTATCCTCTCCTCCCGCAACCGCACGTTGGCGGGGCCCACCGCCCCGCCCGACGGACTGTACATGACAAATCTCTGGTATGACGAGGATGTATGACAGCGGGGCACACATCTGAAACTCACGAGGTCACTATGGAAGAAAAGCAGCAAAAACCGAAAAAAAAGCGCCGCTTCCTGCGGCGTATCATCGTGTTCCTGGTGCTGCTGGTTGCGGTGCTGGGGGCGGTGTCCGCCGTGGTCTTTCGGGACAGTCTGAATCTGGACAGCATAAAGCGCTGGTTCCACTACCGCTCCCTGGTGCTCAGCGACAGCGGGCAGGCCGAGTCCTTCCTCTATGGCGGCGACCTGTCCGACACCTTCGCCATCCTGGACGGCGACCTGCTGGTGTGCTCCCCCAACAACATCTCTCTCTACTCCGGCAGCGGCACCTGCTATGTGGACCAGTCGGTCACCATGGACACCCCCGTGGTGGACACCAACGGCTCCCTGGCGGTGGTGTACGACGCCGGCGGCTGCTCCCTGTACATCTTGGGCCAGCGGGAGCTGATCTGGTCCGCCGCCGACCTGCAGGACATCCTGTCCGACGGCTCGGAGCGCAGCGACAGCTTTGCCATCCTGTCCGCCCGGCTCAACCGCAGCGGGCAGCTCACCGTGGTCACCCAGTCCGGCGGCTACAGGGGAGTGGTCACCCTGTTCGACTCCTCCTATCAGCGCATGGTGGACGTGAATCTGTCCTCCGCCTATGTGATGGACGCCGCCCTGTCCGACAACGGCAGGGACCTGGCCATCGTCACCATCGGGCAGGACAACGGCGCCTTCGCAACCACCCTGTCCCTCTACGCCCTCAACACCACCGCCGCCGGCGCCTTTACCCCGGACCACACCCTGTCCCTGGGCGCCTGCGTGGTGCTGGACACCAACTATACATCCACCGAGGTGTGGGCGTTGGGCAACCGGGGGCTGGACATCGTCACCGGCGACGGCTCGGCCACCCATGTGGACTGGTCTGACCGCTATCTCAAGCGCTACACCCTGTCCGGCGACGGCCTGGCCGTCGCCCTGCTGGGCAAATACCGGGCGGGCAGTCAGGCGGAGCTGTGGGTGGTGGATCAGCAGGGGCAGTGCAACACTTTGGAACTGAATGAGCAGGTGCTGGCGGTCTCCGCCGCGGGGCGGTATATCGCCGTGCTCACCGGCGACCGGCTGGACATCTACACTGCCGATCTGACGCTGTACAGCTCGCTGGACGGCACACAGGGCGCCCGGAACGTCCTGCTCATGTCTGACGGCTCGGCCATCCTGATCTCCGCCGAGTCCGCCGGCTTCTATGTCCCATGACCGGTCCCGCGGCAGCGTGAGGAGGTATGCGTATGCTGTCCTATGTATTTGATATCATCATCGTGGTCGTGCTGATCTTCTTTGCGTGGCGGGGGGCCAAAAAGGGCCTGATCCTGACCCTGTGCGGCCTGGTAGGTATTTTTGTCGCCTTTTTCGGCGCCCGGTTCATCTCCGGCCGGTTCTACCAGCCCTTCGCCAACATCATTGAGCCG
>CAZUWQ010000147.1:1691-2952 GCA_964624195.1 uncultured Oscillospiraceae bacterium
GAACTGCTGGACGCCATCCATAACGCCGGCCTCTTCTCCGGCTTTGCCGACTTCCTGGACGACGCGGTCAACGACAACGCCCTCCAGCAGCCCGGCAGCCGCACCGCCGCTCAGATCCTGGCGGACTATCTGGCGGACCTGGTGTCCAAGGCGGGCCTGTTCGCCGTCTCCTTCCTGCTGATCCTGCTGATCTGGTTCCTGGTGGGCCACGCGCTGGACCTGGCGTTCCACCTGCCCATCCTGTCCGTGGTCAACAGAGTGGGCGGGCTGATCCTGGGCCTGGTGAAAGCCGCCCTGCTGGTCATCGTACTGGTGTGGCTGGGGCAGCTGGCGGGTCTGGTCCCGGCGGAGCCGGATACTCCCGTGCTCTCCCTGTTCACCATCCAGGGCCTGCGGCAGTTTCTGGACCGCCTGATGGTCTGATTTGAGGCATTTGGCAATTTGGAGTAAAATTACCACCCAATATTCACGACTTGTTCATATTTTTCTGGTATGGTGTGCTTCAAATAACACCTCTTATGAAAGGAGCCCTACCATGCAGCCTACTCTCTGCACCCGCTGCCACAAAAATGTGGCGGTGATCTTCGTAACAAGAATAGAAAACGGCGCCACCAAAAATGAGGGTCTGTGCCTGAAATGCGCCCGGGAACTGGGTCTCAAGCCGGTGGATGACATGATGAAGAAAATGGGCATCTCCGACGACGACCTGGAGACCATCTCCAACGAAATGCTGTCCGCCTTCGGCGGCGCGGAGGGTCCCGACGGTCTGCTGGGCGAGTCCGGCGAACCCGGCGAGGGCGATGATGACGAGGGCCGCACCGCCACCTTCCCCTTCCTCAACCGCCTGTTCAACGCCAACCAGCCCCAGGAGGGCCAGCCCAACCGGGAGGGTCCCCAGCGGGGCCCGGCCCCCGGCTCCAAGGAGAGCAAGTCCGGCGGCGACAAGGGAGAGCGGGCGCCCAAGCGCAAATTCCTGGAGAATTACTGCATCTCTCTCACCCGCAAGGCCCATGAGGGCAGGCTGGACCGCATCGTGGGCCGGGACAACGAGATCCAGCGCACCATCCAGATCCTGAACCGGCGGCAGAAAAACAACCCCTGTCTCATCGGTGAGCCCGGCGTGGGCAAGACCGCCATTGCCGAGGGCCTGGCCCAGCGCATCTACGACCACCAGGTGCCCTACAAGCTGCTGGACAAGGAGGTCTATCTGCTGGACCTGACCTCCCTGGTGGCGGGCACCCAGTTCCGGGGCCAGTTTGAA
>CAZUWQ010000148.1:0-2951 GCA_964624195.1 uncultured Oscillospiraceae bacterium
AAAAAATACCTCCGGAGCCGCGCTCCGGAGGTCATTCCCCCGCCAGTTCACGCCGGTACCGGGCCATGGAGACGGCAAAGAGCTCTCCGGAGGTGGGCGGGGTGTATGTAATAGCGTTGGCGCCGGCGGCGATGGTGGCCAAAATAGTGTCCTCCGTGGGGCCGCCGGTGGCAATGATGGGCACGTCCGGGAACCGATCCCGCACGGAGCGGACGATCTCCGGGGTGCGCTGGGCGCCGGAGATATTGAGAATATCCGCGCCGGCGGCCAGACGGCCCGCCACGTCGGTGCGGTCGGACACCACGGTGACCACCACCGGGACGTCCAGGAGCTGCTTCAGCTTCTCCACCACGTCGTTGCCGGTGGGGGCGTTCACCACCACGCCGAAGGCGCCCTCGTGCTCCGCGTCGTTAGCCAGGTTGACCACCCGCAGACCGCGGGTGACGCCGCCGCCCACGCCCACGAACACCGGCATATCCGCCGCCTGCATCACCGCCCGGTGGATGGCGGGCTGAGGGGAGAAGGGGTAGACGGCGATGATGGCGTCCGCGTTGATGTTGCGGATGATGGCCACGTCGGTGGTGAAGGCCAGGGACTTGATGCGCCGGCCGAACACCCGGATGCCGGAGCATTCTGAGATGCAGGTGGGGATCTTGATCATGTGGCTGCGCAGGGTGCCCTCGTATTCCGGCACCTGCTTGCGCCGCTTTTCCATTGCCGCCATGAGAACTCCTTTCCGCGTCAGTTCAGTTGGGCCCAGCTGCCCTGCTCCAAGGCTCCGCCGATGAGCACCAGCCGCTTGGCCGCGTCGTCCATGCCGGCGGCGCGCAGCTGGGAGACGCAGTCCTCCGCGTCCAGCCCCTCCGCCAGCCAGACCCGGTGGGCGTATTGGCTCACGGCGGCCATGGTGACGCCGCTGTAGGATCCCTCCTCCGGCTGGGGCAGCTCGTTGACCACGATGGACAGGGCCGTGTCCCGGTCCGCCAGCGCCCGGGTCAGCGTCTCATAAAAGGCGGCGACAGGGGCGGCGCGGTCTTCGGGGCGGTTGTCGTCGGTGGCCAGCACGGACACCTCGCCGGCGCAGGGGTAACCGGCGCTGTCCAGGACGATCTCGTCAAAGCCCATATCGGCCAGCTCCAGACAGAGTGTGGTGAGATAGGCGGTGACGGTGTCGGACACGGGGCTGACCCAGCAGAGGCCTTCGGCGTCATACCAGATGTTGCCGCCCCTGGTCCTCAGCGCGGCGCCCAGGCCGTCGTCCTTGGCCAGGGCCGCGTCCCGGAAACAGTCGATCTTTGCGATCAGGTAAAGCTGATCCTGCTCCGACAGGTCCCGGATGGCCCAGGACACGGTCTTGTTCGCGGCATTCAGGTCATAGGTCCGGGCCAGCTCGGCCTCCGACTGCCACAAGAGCTTACCGGAGGACTCCTTCATAGTGACCACCAGGGCATTCCCGCCGGCGTCCGTCACCGTCTGGGCGGCGGCGCCGGAGACGAGCTGGTCGGCGGTGACCTCCACCGCAGCGATGTCGGTGAGGGGCTGAGGCGTGGGGGTGGGTTCCGGCGTGGGGTCGGGGGAGACCACCACTACCGGGTCGGAGTAGACGGGGGCCGCGGTGGGGGTGTCCTGGTTCCAGGGGAGATCCAGCCGCACGCCGTCGTCGGTATATTCCACATATTTTCCCAAGAACAGGACGAACAGAACGCCGGCCACCAGCAGGATGACCAGCAGGATGACAATGATCTTCAGCACCAGGCTGCCGTTGCTCCGGCGTCCCCGGTATTCCCGATACCCGCTCGCGCCGCGTCTGGACATACGCTCACCACCCGACTGTTTTCCGCCCGCCGGATCGGTTTTCCCGGCGGGGCAGATCTCTTTTGATGTTTTATCTTAACACAAGCAGTGCCGGGAATCCACCATAAAAGTGTGACAAATTGTAAAGTTTTTGTTTCAAGGCCGGGGGAGATCCGCCGAAGACCGGGGGCAGACGGCTACCGCGTCAGCCATTGAGCCAGCAGGAGCAGGGCGAAGCCGGGCGCGCCCAGCAGACCCAGCACCAGGCTGTTGAACAGATTGACGCCCAGGGGGACGCCGAGAAGGCCGCCCACGCCGTGGAACAGCCATAAAAATACCAGCCCCAGGCCGGACCGGCCCAGCAGCCGGCCCAGGGCGGCCAGGGAGCGGCGGCACAGGATCAGCGCCAGCAGGATCCCCGCCGCCCCCGCCCAGGCCCAGCCGCTCATCCCGCGTCCTCCTGCCGGCTGTCCAGCCGCTTGATCTGACGGACCAGGTAAGAGTACCGGCTGCGCAGGGCGTTGATGGTGTACACGCAGGAGTCCACCAGGTCGGGGTCGCTCTGGACGTTGAAATCCGCGTAGGCCTGGTTCAGCAGGGCCCTGGTCTGGGCCATGCCCTCCAGCAGCTGCCGCCGCTCCTCCTCTCTGGCGTTTGTGTCACGGCGCCGCCGGGATCTGACCGCTTCCGCCATAGGGCACACTTCCTTTCCACACATACTTACTGCACTGTATGTCCAGTTTGGACAAATATTCCAGCTCCTATACGCCGGGCCGCGGGCTGATTTTTTGATTTGACCTCCTTGACTGGCCTCTGGAATTTGCGCTATAATTATAATGAATTGATATGCGCTGGGCAGACCTGGCGGCCCGGAGCAGATTTAGGCAGGTGCGACCATGGCTGATCCAAAAAAGAAATATGACAACCAATCTATCTCCTCCCTGAAGGGGCCGGACCGGGTGCGCAAGCGCCCGGGCGTCATCTTCGGCTCCGACGGGCTGGAGGGCTGCGAACACGCGGTGTTTGAGATCCTGTCCAACGCCATCGACGAGGCCCGGGAGGGCCACGGCAGCCAGATCATCGTCACCCGGTATGAGGACAGGTCCATCGAGGTGGAGGACTTCGGCCGGGGCTGCCCGGTGGACTGGAACGAGGCG
>CAZUWQ010000149.1:0-2945 GCA_964624195.1 uncultured Oscillospiraceae bacterium
ACCTCCCGCCGGGAGGCGGAGATGATGGCGTTGGCCTCGGCGTGGACGGAGCGGCACAGCTCATACCGCTCCCCGGAGGGAATGTTCATGGTCTCCCGGGCGCACCGGCCCAGGTCGGCGCAGTTTTTCCGGCCCCGGGGGGCGCCGTTGTAGCCGGTGGACACGATCTCGTCGTTCTGCACGATGATGGCGCCGTAGCACCGCCGCAGGCAGGTGGAGCGCTCCTGCACGGTGTCGGCGATGTCCAGATAGTAGTTCTCCTTGTCGATGCGGCCCATGGACGCGCCTCCCCTCAGGATCCTTTTGTGTTCTAAAGTATAGCAGGGTTTTTGATCCCGCGCAAGGCGCAAATTCACATTTTGTTTACGGTTGACCCATTGACGTTGACATTTTTGGAGATTATCATAGGAATAAACATGGGAGGACTGCCGACAGGAGGTGAGCAGGGATGATCCGAAGCTGGATAGCCAGATTTATGGCCGGGCGCTATGGCATGGACCAGTTGAACGTGGCGCTGATGGTCCTGTATGTGGCGCTTTATATCGTATACCTGTTCACCGGCTGGGCTGTGCTGGATATCATCGTGCTGGCGCTGCTGGTGGTCACGCTGTTCCGGATGCTGTCCCGCGGCGTGGACCGGCGGCGGGCGGAGAACGCCAAATTCCTCCAGATCGTCCGCCCCATCCGGCGGAAATTCCAGTCCGCCCGGACGCGGATGCAGGACAAGGATCACCGCTATTTCAAGTGCCCCAACTGCGGCCAGCAGATGCGCGTCCCCCGCGGCAAGGGCCGGATCACCGTCCACTGCCGCTCCTGCGGGGCGACCTTTGAGGAGAAAAGCTGACAGACACAGACTGAATACGCCCCCGCCGGCTGGCGGGGGCGTGTTTTCTTATGGCGATCCGGATCGGGCGCGGAAAAGTGGGGCGGGCCGCGCAACCTTTTGCCCCGATGCGGGGTATTACAGATGGAAGGAGGCGGGCCCATGAGCGGTTCGGACCGAAGCCTGGCGGTGGAGCGCTGGGGCGATATGGTGTGGCGGCTGGCGCTGGCGCGTACGGCCAATGTCAGCGACGCGGAGGACGTGTTCCAGGAGGTCTTTCTGCGCTATTTCCGCCATGAGGACAAGCTCACCGGCGACGAGCACCGGAAGGCGTGGCTGATCCGCTGCACCGTCAACCGGGCCAACAGCCTGCTCGCCTCTCCCTGGCGGCGCCGGACGGCGCCGCTGGAGACGGCCGCCCAGGTGGGGGTGGCGGACGAGTACCGCGAGGTGTACAGCGCGGTGCTGGCCCTGCCTCCCAAGTACCGGGCCGTCATCCATCTGTTTTACTTCGAGGGCCTGTCGGTGGCCGAGATCGCCGCCGCCCTGAAGGTGGCGGAGGGGACGGTCAAGTCCCAGCTCAGCCGGGGCCGGGCCCTCCTGCGGGAAGCGCTGAAGGAGGATGTGACGCTGTGAAACGATATGAGAAGGCCAACCGGGACATCCACGCCCCGGAGGAATTGAAGGAGCGGGCCGCCGGGCGGGGGAAACGGGCAGCGCCCGGACGGCGGGCGGCCTGGATCGGCGGCGTGGCCGCGGTGCTGGCGGTGGCGATCCTGGCCGGGGCCGCGCTGTGGCCGGCCGGCGGCCTGACCGGGCATCAGCCGGGCGAGAGCGAGCAGCCCAGCGCCGGAGTCCGCGGCATGGCCGCCGCCCTGTCCGAGGCGAAGTACCCGGAGCAGCCCACCTACCCCGACGGGAGCGACTATTGCGGGGCCGACGGGGAACTGGACTGGGACGCCTATGAGGAAGCCCTGGAGTCCTGGTACGAGAGCGACTATGCCCGCCGGGCGCTGGCGCCGGAGGACGACGGTCTGGACAGCTTCTACGCCGCCACCCTGCCCCAGTTTTTGGGCGGCAGCAACGGGCGGAACGTGGTATACTCGCCCCTGAACGTGTACCTGGCTCTGGGGATGCTGGCCGAGCTGACCGACGGCGACAGCCGGCAGCAGGTGCTGGACCTGATGGGCGCGGACAGCATCGGGGAAGCCCGGGAGCTGGCCTCGGCCCTGTGGCAGTGCAACTACCGGGACGACGGGACGGTGACCAGCCTGCTGGGGTCCTCCCTGTGGCTCAATGAAGACGTGTCCTTCGTACAGGAGACCATGGACCGGCTGGCGGAGATCTATTATGCCTCGTCCTATCAGGGGGAGATGGGGTCTGACGCGCTGGACCAGGCCCTGCGGGACTGGATCGACGAGCAGACCGGCGGACTGCTGAAGGAGTACAGCCGGGGCCTGGAGTTCAACGCGGACACCGTGCTGGCCCTGGCCACCACCATTTACTTCAAGGCCCGGTGGCGCGACGAGTTCGATCCCGACAAAACGGCGCCCCGGGTATTCCACAGCCCGTCCGGCGACGTCACCGCCGACTTCATGAACCAGCAGTCCGAGACCAACTACTACTGGGCGGACCGCTTCTCCGCCGTGTGCAAGCGTTTCGACGAGGGCGGTTCCATGTGGCTCCTTCTCCCGGACGAGGGGACGGCGGTGGACGACCTGCTGACCGACCCCCAGGTGCTGGCGCTTTTGGATTCCCCCTATGACTGGACAGACAGCAAGTATCTGCGGGTAAATCTTTCCATGCCCAAGTTCGACGTGTCCTCTCAGCTGGATCTCATCGAAGGGCTGAAGGCCCTGGGCGTCACCGATGTGTTCGATCACACCGTGTCCGACTTCACCCCCATGACCACCGCCCTGGACGGGATCTATGTGTCCCAGGCCACCCACGCCGCCCGGGTCAAGGTGGACGAGGAGGGCTGCGAGGCCGCGGCCTTCACCATCATGATGGTGGAGAGCACAGAAGCCCTGCCGCCGGAGGAGGAAGTGGATTTTGTGCTGGACCGCCCCTTCCTGTTCGCCGTCACCAGCGAGACGGGGCAGCTGCTGTTTACCGGCGTGGT
>CAZUWQ010000150.1:0-2917 GCA_964624195.1 uncultured Oscillospiraceae bacterium
CATTGCGGCGCAGATCGCCCTCCACAGTATACTCGTGGCTGATGATCTCACGCAGCTTGGTCTCCTCCGCGTCGGTCAGGTCCTTCACGCGGGTATCGGGGTCCACCCCGGCCTTCTCCAGGATCTTGTTGGCGCTGGTGCGGCCAATTCCATAGATATAGGTGAGTCCGATCTCGACTCGCTTTTCCTTCGGCAGATCAATGCCGGCTATACGTGCCATATTCCTCTTGCCCCTCCCTTAACCTTGTTTCTGCTTGTGCTTGGGGTTTTCGCAGATGACCATGACCTTGCCCTTGCGCTTGATGATCTTGCACTTCTCGCACATGGGCTTGACAGACGGTCTGACTTTCATAGTGTTAACCTCCTGTAAATGCCTGATGGCCGCCGTGCCGCCGGGAGCAATATCCCACACCGGGCAAGGCCCGGACAGCACGGTTCGTGGATGCTTACTTGGACCGCCAGGTGATGCGGCCGCGGGTCAGGTCGTAGGGCGACATCTGGACCGTGACTTTATCGCCGGGCAGAATGCGGATGAAATTCATCCGCAGCTTCCCTGAAATGTGGGCCAGGATGATGTGTCCATTTCCAATGTCCACATGAAAGGTGGTGTTGGGCAGGGCCTCGGTGACGACGCCCTCCAATTCGATCATATCGTCCTTCGCCAAAGCGTCATACCTCCATTTGGTCGCGGAACGCGGCCAGCGCGCGTCGCAGCTCCTTGTCCGTCACGGCGGCGCCCTGTCTCAGTTTCTCTACGGCGGGGTGCTGAAAGGGGCGTTGGTGGTCGGCAAGGCAGCGCACATGGACCGGCTTTTTCGCCTTGGGCCGGGCGGCCCGCCGGCGCTTGCCGTCGGCCAGCAGCAGCATTTGCCGCTCCTGATCCACCCCTACTACGCAGAACAGCTCCCCTTTGTCATGTCCGGCGGCGGAGCGGACGATCCACCCCGTGCAGTCATACATAGGCGCCGTCCTCCGTCACGGTGAGCACCTCCGGCTCACCGTCCGTGATGAGGATGGTGTTCTCGTAATGGGCCGCCAGGGAGCCGTCCGCCGTCACGGTGGTCCAGCCGTCCTTCAGCACCCGTACCTGCCAGCCGCCCTGACATACCATGGGCTCCACCGCGATGGTCATGCCCGGCTGGAGCCGGGGGCCGTGACCGGCGGGCCCAAAGTTCGGCACCTCTGGCGCTTCGTGAAGCTTCGTCCCCACACCGTGGCCCACAAAGTCCCGCACCACGGAGTACCCATGCCGCTCCACATACTGCTGCACAGCATGGGAGATGTCGGATACCCGCTGGCCGGCCCTGGCGAACCTGATGCCCTCCCAAAAGCTCTGCTGGGTGACCTCGATGAGCCGCTTGGCCTCATCGCTCACCTTCCCGCAGACATAGGTGGCGGCACAGTCGCCGTGAAATCCATCGACGCAGGCTCCCACGTCTACGCTGACGATATCGCCCTCCTTCAGCACCACCTTTTTGGAGGGGATGCCGTGGATGACCACGTCGTTCACCGAAATGCACGCCGAGCCGCTGAACCCGCCGTAGCCCAGGAAGGAGGGTCTCCCTCCCTGGCTCTCGATAAACCTGCGTACCGCGGTATCTATCTCAAGTGTCGTGACGCCGGGGGCTACCAGTCCTCCCGCTAATTTGCGGGCCGCCGCGGTGACCCTGCCGGCCTTGCGCATACAGTCCAGCTCTCTGGACGATTTCAGGGTGATCAGCTCCATACCGTTCAAAGCCGGAGCGCACCCAGGACCGCCTTTGTGGTGGCCTCAATGGTGGGCTGATTGTCCACGGCGCGCAGCACGCCGCGCCGTGCGTAAAATTCCTTCAACGGCTCGGTCTCCGCGTGGTAGACCTCCAGGCGGCGCTTCACCGTGGCGGGTTTGTCGTCGTCCCGCTGCTCCAGCCGGCCGCCGCACCTGTCGCACACGCCCTCCGCCTTGGGCGGGGCGTTGTGGATGTGGTAGGTGGCGCCGCAGGCATGGCAGAACCGGCGGCCCCCCATGCGCTCCTCGATCTCCGCGTCGGAGATCTCCAGGGAGAGCACGTTGTCAAACACGATCCCGGCCTTCTCCAGCGCCTCGGCCTGGGCGATGGTGCGGGGCACTCCGTCCAGGATGTAGCCGTCCCGGCAGTCCGCCTCGGCCAGCCGCTCGGCCACGATACCGATGATCACGTCATCGGGCACTAACTTGCCGGCGTCCATGTAGCGCCTGGCCTCCACTCCCACGGGCGTGCCGTTCTTCACGGCAGCGCGCAGGATGTTCCCGGTGGAGATGGCGGGGATGTGCAGCTTTTCGCTCAGAATGGCGGCCTGAGTGCCCTTTCCGGCCCCCGGCGCGCCCAGCATGATCAGCTTCATACCATATCACCCGATCCGTTTACTCAAGGAAGCCCTTGTAGTGCCGCATCATCAGCTGGGCCTCCAGCGCCTTCACGGTCTCCAGCGCCACGCCCACCACGATGATGACCGACGTGCCGCCGATGGCCAGACTGCTGCCAGCGGAGGAGCCGAACGCGCTCATGATGTTGCCGGTAATGGCGGGCAGCAGGGCCACCACAGCCAGATACAGGGCGCCGAACATGGTGATGCGGGAGATGACCTTGTGCAGGAAGTCTGCTGTGGGCTTGCCCGGCCGGAAGCCGGGGATGAACCCGCCGTTCTTCTTCAGATTGTTGGACACCTCCACGGGGTTGAACTGGATGGTGTTGTAGAAGTAGCTGAACAGCACGATCAGCAGGAAGTAGACGATGCAGTAGATCAGTCCGGTGGAGTCAAAGATCTGCAGGAATTTGTACCACCCGCTGCCCTCGACCTGGGCCGACGGCACAAACATACCGATGGTGGCCGGGATGGAGGCGATGGCCTGGGCGAAGATGATGGGCATGACGCCGGACATATTCACCTTGATGGG
>CAZUWQ010000151.1:0-2911 GCA_964624195.1 uncultured Oscillospiraceae bacterium
CCGGACACGGCGAACTCCCGGGCGATCACGATGACCACCGCCCAGGCCGGCATACGGCCCCCGGCGCAGAAGCAGATCATGGCGGCGAGCACCAGCACCTTGTCCGCCAGAGGGTCCATAAATTTGCCGAAGTCGGTGACCTGGTCATAGTGCCGGGCCACATAGCCGTCCACAAAGTCCGTCAGGCTGGCGATGATAAAAACAGCCAGGGCCACATAGCGGCTGCCCGCGAAGTCCAGATACCAGATCACCAGATATACCGGGATCAGCACCACCCGGAGCATGGTCAGCTTGTTGGCTGTGTTCATGTCATGTCTCCTCCCTGGTCCTCTATCTCGCCGGTCAGGTCCCCGTCGGACACGCCGGTGATCCGGACCCACACGAATGCCCCCGCGGGGACCGCGCCCGCGGCGGTGAACAGCACCCGGCCGTCGATGTCCACCGAGTCGGCGTAGGTGCGGCCCACATAGCAGCCCTCGTCGGGGTCGAACCCCTCGCACAGCACCTCCATACAGGCGCCCAGCCGCTGCTCGTTGTACTCGTCCATAACGCGGGATTGCAGGTCCACCACCAGCTCCACCCGCCGCCGGGCCGTCCCGGGCGGCACCTGGTCCTCCATGGCGGCGGCCGGGGTGCCCTCCTCCGGGGAGAACTGGAACACCCCCACCCGCTGGAGCTTCTGCCGGCGGAGAAAATCGCACAGCTCCTCAAACTCCGCCTCCCCCTCTCCGGGCAGGCCGCAGATCAGGGAGGTGCGGAGGACCACGTCCGGCATGGCCGCCCGCAGTCTGTCCAGCAGCGCCTCGATCTCCGCCCTGGTGGAGCGGCGGCGCATGGCCTTCAGGATGCCGTCGTTGACGTGCTGGATGGGGATGTCCAGATAGTGGACGATCTTCTTCTCCCCCGCGATCACCCGGATCAGCTCGTCGGTCACCGCCTCGGGGTAGAGGTAGTGCAGGCGGATCCAGTGGAAGTCGAGCTTACATAATTCCTTCAGCAGCCCCGCCAGCGAGCTGCCGTCCCCCAGGTCCCGCCCGTAGCGGGTGATGTCCTGGGCGATGACGATCAGCTCCTTGACCCCGCTGTCCGCCAGCCCCCTTGCCTCGGCCAGCAGAGCCTCCATGGAACGGCTGCGATACCGGCCCCGCAGCCGGGGGATGACGCAGAAGGCGCAGCCGTTAGAGCAGCCCTCCGCGATCTTCAGGTAGGCGGTGTAGGGCGGCGTGGCGACCAGCCGCTCCCCGTCCTCCCAGGTGTGGTGGATATCGCCGAAATGCTCCGCCCGCTCCCCCGCCATCAGCTCCTCCACGGCGGCCACCACGTCGGTATAGCTGCCGGTGCCCAGCATCCCGTCCACCTCGGGCAGCTCCGAGCGGATGTCGTCGGCGTAGCGCTGGGTGAGGCACCCGGCCACCAGCAGCTTCTTCAGCTTGCCCTCCGCCTTCAATCGGGCCAGCGCCAGGATATGGTCAATGGCCTCGCTCTTGGCGGACTCGATAAAGCCGCAGGTGTTGAGCACCGCCACGTCCGCCCCCTCCGGCTCGCCGGTGACGGTGTGCCCCGCCGCCCTGCAAAGGGCCATCATCTGCTCGGTATTCACTAAATTTTTGGCGCAGCCCAGGGACACGAAGGCCACGGTATACTTGCTCAATCCGATCCCTCCCCGCCCGGCGCGTCCTCCGGAAACGGCTCCGCCCCGCTCCACTCCGCCCGGTAACGCTCCAGCGCCTCCGCGATCTCGCTCCAGCCGAAGCCCCGGCGGGCCAGGTAGTCGGACGTCTTTTTCAGGTTTTCCCTTGTGGGCTCCGCCCCCTTGAGCTTCCGCCGCGCCAGCCTGTCCAGGGGGGCCTCCTCCCCCGGCAGGCCGGACAGGGCGTCGTCCCAAAAGTCCCGGGGCACCCCCCGGCGGTACAGCTCCTCCCGGACCCTCCGCTCTCCAAAGCCCTTGGCGGCGTAGTGGCGCGCCACCGTCCGGGCGTATTCCTCATCGTTCAGCAGGCCCAGCTCCGCCATGCGCCCGGCGGCGCGCTCCGCGGCGGCGCGCAGCGCCGCCCGCTCCCGCTCCAGCGCCTCCGGGTCCGGCTCCGGGGGCTCCGCCCCCGCCGTCTTCCTCCGGCGGCGCGTGGGGGTGGACAGCTTGTCCACCAGCTCCTTCCGGGACATGGGCCGGGCGGACAGCAGCTCCACCGCCCGCCCGTTGAGCTTACTCTGGAGGGCGGTGTCGGCCAGCGCCTCCGCCTCGTCCTCCGTCAGCTCCTTCCCCGCGTACAGGGACAGGGCCACCACGTCCCCCTCGCCCACCCGGACCAGGGAACCGTCGTCCAGCCAGACCAGCCAGCGGCCCTCCCTGTGCTTGGAGGGCTCCAACTTTTCGATCCGCATTTAACCCTCGAAATCCTCGGCGGACACGTCCACCGCCCGGCCCGCGGCCCTGGCCGCGATCTGGGACTGCCGGCTCATGAGCTTGAAGGCGTTGGCCCGGATCTCGGCCTCGATCTTGTCCGCCAGCTCCGGGTTGTCCTCCAGGTACTTCTTCACCGCGTCCCGGCCCTGGCCCACCCGGGTCTCGCCCATGGAGAACCAGGAGCCCGACTTCTGAATGATGTCCAGCCTCACCGCCAGGTCCACCAGCTCCCCCGTCCTGGAGATGCCCTCGCCGTACATGATCTCAAACTCCGCCTCCCGGAAGGGGGGCGCCACCTTGTTTTTCACGATCCTGGCCCGCGTCCGGTTGCCCACCACCTCGGCGCCGTTCTTGATGGCCTCGATGCGGCGCACCTCGATGCGGACGGAGGCGTAGAACTTCAGCGCCCGGCCGCCGGTGGTCACCTCCGGGTTGCCGTACACCACGCCCACCTTTTCCCGAAGCTGGTTGATAAAGATGACGATGCAGTTGGTCTTGGCGATGGAG
>CAZUWQ010000152.1:0-2907 GCA_964624195.1 uncultured Oscillospiraceae bacterium
GGAGGGGGAGCGCTTCGGCACCCGCCGGATGCAGATGACCGAGCACTACTGGATGCTCAATGAGATGACGCCGGAGATGAGCGTCAACGTCTTCACCGAGCGTATGCCGCCCCATGTGCTCCGCTGGCAGGGCATGATCCCCGACACCGACGCCGCCGTCAGCGGCGACGAGAACATGGACGGCGACGCCCACCGCTCCTCCGGCGGCGACAACGGCTGCCCGCCCTTCGTGTTCGCCCATGTGCCCATCAACTGGGAGGACGACTACAAGGGCAAGGGCCGCACCATCGACGACGGCCCCAACTACCGCTGGCAGTTCGTGCTGCGCTACCCCTGCGAAAAGACCGGCGAGAAGTGGTTCCAGGAGGTCTTTGTCCCCTACTTCCAGGGCCGCCCGGAGGTCAACCGCTTCGTATCCTCCAAGATCTATCACGACATCGTGGGCTGCCAGTTCAACCGTCTGGTGGAGATGTGGTTCGACGGCCCCGACGAGTGGTATGCCGCCGCGGTGGAGGGCACCCGCTCCATGTCCAAGCCCGACTGGGCCGAGACCGATCAGTTCCCCTTCCTCCGCCCCAACTTCAACATCGTCGGTATGTTCCTGTCCGACATGGCCGCCAGCGATAACCTGACCCAGTACCGGGGCTATCTCACCATGCGGTGAGCGCGCGGAACAAAAAGGAAGGCCGGCGCAAGATCCGACGGGAAAGCGAGAGGCCGGACGTCTGAGAGCTCAGACGTCCGGCCTCTCCTTTTCGTCGGTCCGGTCCGATCCGGTCCGGTCCGGTCACAGGCAGGCTTTTACCCAGGCGATAAAGTTTTCATCGGCGTTTCCCACCCGCTCGGCTTGCGTGTGGCCCTGTCCCCAGACCGTCTCAAAGTCCACCTCCGCGCCATAGGCTTCCAGGGCCAGCGCCAGATCCACCTCCGTGGTCAGGGCCGTGTCGCCCTGCTCAATGCCGGTGCGGATGCGCCAATACCGTGCGACATCAGCGCTGCCGCAGCCCTCATAGTAGGAGCAGAGGTAGTACATGGGATTATACATATCCACACGCGCATCCACCGTATTGCCCAGCGCGTCGGCGCGCGTCAGGTCGGCGGCGCAGGCTTCCGCGTAGTCCGAGCCCAGTCCGGCCAGCAGCTCCGCCATGATGGGGTCGAAATGAGCGCCCTGACCGTCTCCGTAGCCAAACAGGACATTCTCGCCCTGCGAGCAGTTCAGATCGTCAAAGGCCCCTACGCTCTTGGATGCGGATTTCAGCGCGGTCACAAAGTCCGCCACGCTGGAGATGGATACCTTGCCGGTGGAGGGATCATAGCTCACCCACTGCTTCTCGGCGTTCAGGGCGTCGATATAGTCCTGCGGCGTCTCATAGGTCCCGCTCAGGTCCAGCCCTCCTCCGGCGGCGCCCTGATCTCCCTCCATGCGGTTGATGCCGTCCTCCACAAGGTCACCGTTCTGATCGGTATAGCCGCCCTCGTCCCCCGGGAAGCCGTCCCGCCCGCCGGGGATCTCGCCGTCGGGCAGATCGCCGTCAGGGACTTCGCCGTCCGGCAGGCCGCCGTCCGGGAGGTCATCCCCGGCCGCGTCCCCCCGGCCAAAGCCGCCCTTGCCGCCGTCCCCGTCTCCGCGGTCGAAGCCGCCCATGCCGCCGCCAAAACCGTTCATACCGGAGGACGCGGTATAGGGGAACTCCGTGTCCGCCAGGAAGTGTTCCAGTGAGGTCTCGATGACTGATCTCAGGTATTCGTAGTAGCTGCCCGCCTGATAGATCCCTTCCTCAGAGACGGTCAACGTCAGCGCGCTGCCCTCGCTGTCTGTCAGGCCAAGCTCGTTGATATACAGGGCGAACGCCTCCGCCATGCCGTCGGACAGGGCCTGGGTCTCGCTGTCCAGACCGGTCCGGCTCGCTCCCAGGTTCCACTCATACGCCTCGTTGGCCAGGTCCAGGTTGGTGATGGGGCACCAGCACATGGAGCCCATGACCGCGTCGCTGTATCCCTGCACCGCGCCGATGGCCTCCAGATACGGGTCATAAAGCGCGCTGTTCCCGGTGGCGCCCAGCAAGGCGCTCTGGGCGCCGCCCCCGCTCATACCGAAGGAGAAGAAGCGCTCGGTATCTCCGGGGATGCTCCCGGCGCTGTAGCGGACAAATCGGATGGCGGCCTTCAAGTCGGTCACCCCCGCCGGCGCGCCCGCGTCCCGGCCCCGGCAGCCCGCCGCCACATAGATGAAGCCCTCCGCCGTGTAAGTTCCCGCCTCACTGGTGTAGCCCGTGGGGGCAGCCATAGCGGAATAGCCCGGCGTGTTCACCGGGATAACGAAAGGGGCGGTCCCGGCGGTGAAGTCACCCACCGTTCCCCGCTCATTGACGGCGCAGGTATAAGTTCCGTCCCCATTGTCCACGGCGTCAAAATAGGCGCCGGGAACATAGATACCCAGCGTCTCATAGCTCTCGTCCGCCGGTGTCCCGCAATATGGGATGCCCGCCTGCCAGTACACGTCCGCTTCGGCGTTGTACTGCCAGCCGTCCTGGGGGATAGCGGCAAGGGACGTGGAGGGCTCCGCCGTGTCGGAGGGGGACGCGGCGGGGTCCGCCTGCTCCGCCGTCCCGCAGGCGGACAGCAGCAGGGCAAGGCAGAGAAGCAATGGGAACAGACGTCGTGCGTTCTTCATGTTGGTCACGCTCCAGAATAAAATCAAACACAGGGATATTATAACACCGATCTCACATAAAACGGCAAAATATTCGCGCAGACAATGGGCGCCGCCAGGAAGGATCCCGTCACGGCTCAGGCCGGCCGGCGAGATGACGTTGTCCAGATCAGTGGAGCGCTCCCTCCGGCTCCCACAGGTCCGCGGCTTTATCAAAATAATACCAAACCGTTCTGAAAAAGTCCTTAAAA
>CAZUWQ010000153.1:0-2898 GCA_964624195.1 uncultured Oscillospiraceae bacterium
CCAGCTCCACCTCCACCCGGATGCCCGCCGCCTCGAACTGCTCATAGGCCGCCGCCAGCTGGTCCCCCAGCTCCCGGCCCAGGTCCACGCGCTCCCGCTCCAGAGGCCATTCGCCCCCTTCGACGCGGGACAGGTCGTAAAAGGCGGTGATCAGAGTCTGGAGGGTGGCCGCCCGGCCCCGGATGACCCGAAGGTACTCCGCGCGCTGTTCCGCCGTCAGGTCCTCCTTCTCCAGCAGCTGGAGATAACCCAAAATGGAGGTCAGGGGGGTGCGCAGGTCGTGGGACACATTGGCGATCTGCCGCCGCAGCTCCCGCTCCTTTCTCTGGTAGGCGGACCGCTCCCCCTGCCGCAGCTCCAGCAGCTCGTTGACGGTGGCGAACAGGTCCTCCGCCGCCGCGTTGGGGCAGGGCACCTCCAACCTGGTGTTGGACGCGCCCTCCATCTGCGCCCTGATCTGCTCCCTGGCCCGGCGCATCCCCCGCTCCAGAGAGACCAGAGCGGCAAGGAGGGCGGCGCACAGCAGCGCCAACCCGATCAGGATCACCGTCCGCATATACGCCGCCCCCCTTTCAGATCATTTGATCTCCTTCCCGCGGAACCCGATGAGTCCTAAAAGGGTGAAGCCCGCCAGCCACACCATACCCACCAGCCACGCCCGGCCGCAGTAGGTCCAGTCGCCCACGATGTCGGGCAGGGTATTGGCGATGGGCATGGGGAGATAGGTATAGACCTTCATCATGACCTCGCCCGCCTTGCCGCCCGCCAGCAGCGACGCGATCTCCAGCACGCTGTGGGCCACGGCGAAAATGGCCAGCGCCACGAAGGCCGCGCCCAGCTCGCTGCCGATGAGGAAGTACATGGCGCATACGCAGGCCTGCACCCCCAGCCACAGCGGCAGGTCGCTCAGGAGGCAGTAGCCGATGGTCTCCCATATCAGCCGGTCCGCCTCCGGCTCGTGGTTCAGCGTCACCCAGCACAAGCCCAGATAGAAGACCGACATGACCACCAGGAACATCAGGGACAGGGCCGTCATGACGATGAGCTTGCCCAGATAGACGCGGACCCGGCTCAGGCCGAAGGACACCTCGTTTTTCAGCGTGTTGTTCTTGTACTGGGCCGCGAACACCATATCCCCTGTGATCAGCGTGGCAAAAAAGCCGACGTTCAGCATCACCACGAGCACAGAGGCGCCGGTGGAAAAGGGCACGTCCCCGTCCAGGATGTTTTCATAGACAAAGCCGAAGGCCAGCAGCCCCTCCAGCGCCAATACCGCCGCCAGCGTGATCCACACATACTTCCGGCGGAACGCCTTGTAAAACTCCGCGCCGATATAATTAAGCATTCCGCCCACCTCCGATCAGGTCCAGGAAGTAGGCTTCCAGATCGCTGCCCCTCCGCTCCATGGACAGCAGAGCCACGCCCTCCGACGCCAGGGCGGCGGACACCGCCTGGGGCCGGTCCAGGCACTCATACAGCTCGATCACGTTGTCGGGCAGCACCTCGTACTCCTCCGCTCCCAGCTCCCGCTCCAGGATCGCTGTGGCCTTGGCCGCGTCGTCCACCGCCAGGTGCAGACACACCCGGCACTTCTCCCGGAGGGCCGGGGCGCCGATCTCCTCCAGCAGCCTGCCCTGCTCCAAAAAGCCATAGCAGGTGGCCACGTTGGACAACTCGGTGAGGATATGGCTGGAGATGAGGATGGTGGTCTGCCGCTCCCGGTTCAACTGCCGCAGCAGCTGCCGGAACTCGGCCACCCCCTCCGGGTCCAGGCCGTTGATGGGCTCGTCCAGGATCAGAAAGTCCGGGTGGTTCATCAGCGCCAGAGCCAGCCCCAGCCGCTGCTTCATGCCAAGAGAGTAGGTCTTGAATCTCTTTCGGCCCGCCTCCTTCAGGTCCACCAGCTCCAGCGCCTCGTCCACCACCTGCTTGCCGGGGATGCCCCGCTGGATGCGGTAATATTCCAGATTCTCATGGGCGGTGAGAAAGGGGGAAAAGGATGGCGTCTCGATCATGGCCCCCGTCCGCCGCCGGGCCCGTCCCAACCCCCGGCCCGTCTGTCCAAACAGCTCCAGCGACCCGCCGCTGGGCAGGCTCTGTCCGGTGACCAGCCGCATCAGGGTGGTCTTGCCCGCCCCGTTGCGGCCCACCAGACCGTAAATATCGCCCTGCCTGACGCTCAGGCTCACCCCGTCCAGGGCCTTGCTCCTGCCGTAGTACCGGCTCAGTCCATGGGTGTCCAATACAGTCTCGCTCATTGTGGTTCCTGCCTTTCCTTTGAGGTTGGCCCCATTTTAGTTGGGAAAACTCAACGCCCCTCAAAGAAAGAGTGAAGAAAATCTAAAATCATCCATTCCCATCCGCCAGCTTGAAGCCGATGCCCCACACCGTCTTGACGAACTCGCGCCCCGGCGCGATCTTTGCCAGCTTGGCGCGCAGATTGCTGATATGGACGTTGACGGTATTGTCGTCCCCCATGAACTCCTCGCCCCACACCTGCTCGTAGATCTGCGCCCTGGAAAAGGCCCGCCTGGGGTGCTCCATCAGCAGCGCCAGAATGGCGAATTCCCGGGTGGTGAGGGGCACCTCCTGTCCGTTCACCGCCGCCAGATGGCTCTCCCGCTCCAGGGTCAGCGCCCCGCGGATGAGCACCGGTCCAACCGCAGCCTGGGAAAACCGGCGGCTGCGCCGAAGCTGGGCCTCCACCCGGGCCAGCACCTCATCATTGTCGAAGGGCTTGGGGATAAAGTCGTCCGCCCCCAGGCGGAGCGCGTTCACCCGGTCATCCACCGCCACCTTGGCGGACAGCACGATGATGGGCATGGTCTTGCTCCCCCGCACCCGCTGGATGAACTCCTCCCCGGACAGGCCGGGGAGCATCAGATCCAACAGCACCAG
>CAZUWQ010000154.1:0-2857 GCA_964624195.1 uncultured Oscillospiraceae bacterium
GGACCGGGTGGCCACCGTGGAGCTGGACGCCCACCGGAAGGCCCAGGCCACGGTGAAGGAGGCGGAGGCCCAGGCCGGCGCAATCCGGGAGGAGGCCCGGCAGTGGGTGGACCAGACGCTGGAGCGGTACGCCGATCTGCGCCAGGGGATGGATTCGCTGTTTGCCTGCGCCAGGGGCGTGACCGCTCTGGAGGGCTCCGCCGCGCTGATCGACCAGCAGGCCGCCGGGCTGAAGGAGCGGGCAGAGCCGGCAGAGGAGTAGACGGCGGGCGCTGTTTTGTCAGAACCGACGCTTTGTATATTGATGTTCCGGCGGGAGGGCGATATAATATCCTTGCCCCGCGTGAGCGGGCGGAACGGAATGAGAAGAGATAGGAGTGATGAGCTATGAAGGAGCAAAAGGGGACCGCCAGCGTCATTCTCTGCCTCTGCGAGGTCGTGGTGGGTATCCTGCTGTTTGTAAACCCGGTGGGCTTTACAGCCGGGATCATCATTGCCCTGGGCGCGGTGCTCATTGTGGCCGGCGTGGTGAACGTGGTCAACTATTTCCGGCAGGACCCGGCGGAGGCCGCGCTGGGCAGCCGCCTGGCAGCGGGCCTGGCCTCCATTTTGGCGGGCCTGTTCTGCGTGACCCACTCCCACTGGTTCATCGTCACCTTCCCGCTGTTGACCATCCTGTACGGCGTGGTCATCCTGGTGAGCGGGCTGGTCAAGGCGCAGTGGGCGGTGGACCTGGCCCGGCAGAAGCTGCGTCACTGGTGCTGGATGGCGTTGAGCGCGGCGCTCACGCTGATCTTCGCCGCCATCATCCTGCTCAACCCCTTTGCCACCACCGCGGTCCTGTGGATCTTTGTGGCGATCTCGCTGATCGTGGAGGCCGTGGCGGATCTGGTGACCGCGATTTTCGGACGGCAGGCGAAAAAGAGCGCGTAAGCGCGTATGACCGGAGTCGGAAGGCCTTTTCAACAGGCTGACGGGCGGCCCGCGGGCCGCCCGTTTTTTGCGCGTTTCGGGGGCGCCGTGCGGAAAAAATTTTTCCAGTTAAGCCCGCGAAACCGCTTGACGGCTGGAGTTCCATATGTTATAATCTCAAATTGCGTTGATATGCCAATTGACTTCCAAAGGGGGGACCGCCTGATGCTGAAGGAGCTGGAACACGCGGAAAAGGTCGTGGGCGTCAAGCAGGTCCGCCGGGCGCTGAACGACGGGCGGGCCAAGGCCCTGTTCCTGGCCCGCGACGCCGACCCCGCCCTCACCGGGCCCCTGGCCGCGCAGGCCGAGGAGAAGGGACTGGCCGTCAACTGGACCGGACATATGCGGGAGCTGGGCGCCGCCTGCGGCATCGCCGTGGGAGCCGCCGTGGCCGCGACCGTCTGATTTTGGTTTTAACGAATAATCTTCGGAGGATTCGCTAAAATATATCTCTATAATGAAAGGAGGAAAATCATGCCTACGTTTAACCAACTGGTGCGTAAGGGCCGCGAGAGGAGCACATACAAGTCCAACTCGCCCGCCATGCAGCATGGTCTGAACACCCTGAAGAACAAGGAGACCGATCTGCCCTCCCCCCAGAAGCGCGGCGTATGCACCGCGGTCCGTACCAGCACCCCCAAGAAGCCGAACTCCGCTCTGCGTAAGATCGCCCGTGTCCGCCTGACCAATGGGTACGAGGTCACCGCCTATATCCCCGGTGTGGGCCACAATCTGCAGGAGCACTCCGTGGTGATGATCCGCGGCGGCCGTGTGAAGGACCTGCCCGGCGTGCGTTACCACATCATCCGCGGCACCTTGGACACTCAGGGCGTCAGCGGCCGTATGCAGGGGCGTTCCAAGTACGGCGCCAAGCGGCCCAAGGCCGGCAAGAAGTAATTTTACCCTGTAAAATTACGCTCTGACGGGGCAGTCTCCGCGACGCCCCAGACTCAAGATCGCGTTGTGCGCTTTCGCGCAAGGCAACCCGCCTTGCCGAGCGTTTACTCCATATATATTGCGGGTAGACCTCGGACAGGCATTACACATCACGCACGCGTGGTGAGTACCTATGAATTCTGATTTAGAAGGAGGGAAGCAAGGTGCCAAGAAGAGGAAACGTACCCAAGCGGGAGGTCCTGCCCGATCCGCTGTATCATTCCGTCTTAGTCACTAAGCTGGTCAACAGCATCATGCTGGACGGCAAGAAGGGCGTGGCCCAGAAGGTCGTCTACGGTGCCTTTGACATCATCAAGGAAAAAACGGATAAGGACCCCCTGGAGGTCTTTACCGCCGCCATTGAGAACATCATGCCTTCTCTGGAGGTCAAGGCCCGCCGTGTGGGCGGCGCCACCTACCAGGTGCCCATCGAGGTCCGGCCGGAGCGCCGGCAGACCCTGGGCCTGCGCTGGCTGACCACATACTCCCGCAACCGGGGCGAGAAGACCATGAAGGAGCGTCTGGCCGGCGAGATCATGGACGCGGCCAACAACACAGGTTCCGCCGTCAAAAAGCGTGAGGACACGCACAAGATGGCCGAGTCCAACAAGGCTTTCGCCCATTACCGCTGGTGATCGGAGAGGAACACTGAGAAAATGGCTACGAGAAAGACATCGCTGGAAAACACGAGAAATATCGGCATCATGGCCCACATCGACGCCGGTAAGACCACGACCACGGAGCGCATCCTGTACTACACCGGCGTGAACTACAAGATCGGTGAGACCCATGACGGCACCGCCACCATGGACTGGATGGCTCAGGAGCAGGAGCGCGGCATCACCATCACCTCCGCCGCCACCACCTGCTTCTGGAAGGGGACCGCGAACCAGTTCCCCCAGACCCGGATCAACATCATCGACACCCCGGGCCATGTGGACTTCACCGT
>CAZUWQ010000155.1:0-2854 GCA_964624195.1 uncultured Oscillospiraceae bacterium
TGCCGGGAGCTGTCCGGCTGCTACACCGTGTCCGAGATGGTCAGCGCCAAGGCCCTGTGCTACGGCGACAAAAAGACCCCCGCCCTGCTGAAGCTGGGCGAGGGGGAGCACCCCGCGGCGGTGCAGATCTTCGGCTGCGACGAGGACTGCATGGAGCGGGGGGCAGCCCTGGCGCTGGAGCGGTCCGGGGCGGACGTCATCGACATCAACATGGGCTGTCCCGTCCCCAAGGTGGCCAATTCCGGGGATGGCTCCGCCCTTATGCGGGACCCGGACAAGGCTGTCCGGGTGGCAAAGGCGGTGATACGGGGCGCCGCCGGCGTGCCCGTCACCGTCAAATTCCGGCTGGGCTGGGACAAGGGCTCCATCAACTGCGTGGACTTCGCCCGCCGGATGGAGGACGCCGGCGTATCGGCCGTGGCCGTCCATGGCCGAACCAAAACACAGATGTATTCCGGCGCGGCCAACTGGGACTATATCCGGGAGGTGAAACAGGCGGTGTCCATCCCGGTCATCGCCAACGGCGACGTGTTCTCCGCCAGAGACGCCGTGCGCATCCTCCAGTACACCGGCGCGGACATGGCTATGGTGGGCCGGGGTGCCTTCGGCAACCCCTGGCTGCTCCAGCAGTGCGCCGCCGCCGTGGAGGGCCGGGAGACGCCGCCCCTGCCCCCCCTGGCCCGGCGGTGCGACATAGCGGCCCGCCAGTTTCGGCTGGCCCTGGAGCAGAAGGGGGAGCGGATCGCCTGCCTGGAAATGCGGAAGCACTATGCCTGGTATCTCAAGGGGGTGCCCTACGCCTCCTACTGGAAGGAGCAGATCTGCGCCATGCAGACAGCGGAGGACTTTGACCGGATCACCGCCGGCATCAAGCGGGACCTGCGGGACGCGCCTCATGGATGAGCAGGCGCTGATCCGGCAGGCGCGGGAGGGCGACCAGGCCGCCTTTGCCCAGCTGTTCTGCCGCTATGAAAAGCCGGTGTACCACCAGGCGCTCCGGCTGCTGGACCGCCCGGAGGACGCCGCCGACGTGACCCAGGAGGTCTTTTTGAAGGTCTGGAGGAGCCTGCCCTCCTTCCAGGGGGACTGTGCCTTCTCCACCTGGCTCTACCGCCTCACCAACAACGCCGCCATCGACCTCCTCCGCCGGGAGAAAAAGCGCCGGGGGGACGCCTCCCTGGACGACGACGCCCTTCTGTGGGACGCCCGTCTGGCCGACCCCGCCCCCTCCCCTGAGGACGCCCTGTCCCAAAACGAGCTGCGCCGGGCGGTGGAGCGGGGCCTGGCCCGGCTGTCCCCGGAGCACCGGCAGGTGCTGGTCCTGCGGGAGATCAGCGGCGCGTCCTACGAGGAGATCGGTCAAATCCTGGATCTGCCCCTGGGCACCGTCAAATCCCGGGTGGCCCGGGCCCGCATTGCGCTGGCCGCCCTGCTGCGGGAGGATGAATAGCGCCCTCCCGCAAAACTTTTCCCCTCTCCCCGGAACCTTTTTTACTCCCGCCCGTCTATGTAAACAGAAGGGAGGCGATGGCCTGTGGAGCATGAACGATATATGGAGTGGATCAGCGCCGCCTTGGACGGCGAGCTGACGGCGGAGGATCGCGCCGCTCTGGACGCCCACCTGGCCGTCTGCCCCCGGTGCGCCCGGCTCTATGAGCGGCTGTCCCGTCAGTCCGCCGCCCTGCGGGAGCTGGACTGCGCGCCGCCGGAGGACCTGGCCCGGCGCGTTCTGGACCATCTGCCCGTCCAGGGCGCCCCCGCCAAAAAGAGAAAGCTCCTCCACTGGAAGCGCTGGGCGTCCCTGGCAGCCTGTCTGGTGCTGGTGTTCACAGGCGGCTTTGCCCTCTCCCGGCGCGGCGCCTCCAATGTCTCGCAGTCGGCGGCCTACCGATCTGTCGATCCCACGACGGAGACCGCTCTGCCGGATGGGGAAAGCGACGCCGCCGACGCCTTCCCGGAGGAAACCACCCTGGCGGAAGATCACAATTACGCCGCGGACGACCGTCAGGGAAAGTATTTCGAGCCGGAGCATTACGCCTTTTCCAATGAGCAGCGCGTTCGGGTATGCTGGGGGCACACCCCGGCGGCCCCCTCCGCCCGTATTCTGAACAGCGCCGGCCAACTGGCCGATTTCCTCGCCCAATTTCCGGAGGACGACCTGTCCGCCCTTGCCGCTCCCTATGACGACGCCTATTTCCAGACCGGCCGCCTTCTGGCGGTGGTGGTGGAGGCAAACAGCGGCTCTATCCGCTATCAACTGGACCCCCAGGGCCTCACCTCCGATCAGGTGACCGTCCTGTGCCAGACCCCCGAGGTGGGCACCGACGACATGGCCGCGTGGCTGCTTCTGGCCGAGGTGGATCTGCTGTTTGACGGCTATGATACGCTGAATGTCGCCTTTGACTGAACCGGCCTCACGGCCCTCACAAGCAAAAAAATGCCCCAGGCTGTGCCAAGGCACAGCCTGGGGCATCTGCTTTCTCACCTGATCTGCAGGTGCCGCGCACATCACCGGTCCTCTTTCCGTCCCTTACGGTATCTGATAGACCACACCACGATATTGGTGGAGAACAGGATCACCAACAACACCCGCAGGAACCCGGAACCGCCGCCGATCCCGTTGCGAAAACAGCTCCACATCGCGATCCCCGCGGCGATGGCCCACAGGATGGCCGCGCCCACAGATACTTTTTCATCCTGCTCCCTCCTTCCGTCACAGCTGCCGCAGCAGCTCCGGCCCCCGCCGGGACAGCCGCAGCACACACACCGCGGTCAGCGCCGCCACCAGCGCCACCGGCAGGATCAGGGCCAGCGGCGGCGCGATCCGGCCGCCCAGCCAGTACAGCAGGGCCGC
>CAZUWQ010000156.1:0-2839 GCA_964624195.1 uncultured Oscillospiraceae bacterium
CGGCTGGTGGCCGCCGGAGATGGCTATTTTATCACCGCCCAGGGCCAAAGGCTCCAAATCATCCTTTACAACTATGAACACTTCAACTCTCTCTTTGCCCAGGGCGGGTTCGGCCTGAGCGACACCAGCCGGGACAGCATTTTTCAAAATCGCACGGTGCTGGAGTTCACTGTGCCCCTCACCGGGTTGGCTCCCGGCTCCTGGCGTATCAAGGAGCGCATCCTCAATCAGCAGCACGGCAGCTGCTATGACAGCTGGGTGGCTATGGGCGCTCCCGATTTGGGCCCGGAAGAAGCGCGGTGGCTGGCCCAGACCGCAAGACCGGACCTGAAGCTCCGCACCGAAGACGCCTCGCCCCAGGGGGAACTGACCCTGACCGTGGAGTTGCAGCCCCACGAGGTGCGGCTTATCGAGATTTCCCCCGCCGACTGTGGCCTGTATTGATGAAAAAGAGACTGCTGGAAACAGAAATTTCGAAAATACGCACAAAAAAGTTGTGGAGAGCTGTCCAAGCGGCAGCTCTCCACAACTTTTTCGAAAGCGGATCTGCTGTGTGTCAGCCCCAAGACCGCGTTTGCAGCCCCTTCTTTCACGCGGACGCTCACAGCCTGGTGTCCCAGCAGCCGCAGAAGGGATCGATGGGGCTGATGCCCTTGAATCCGCTCTTGCCCAGCACCTTATCAATGGCCGCGTCGATGACGGCGGGAGCGTGGCAATAGGCGTTCACATAGGTGGGAATCATAGGCACGTCATAGAGGTGGTAGGGGTTGCCCACGCTGACAAACACGGTGGGCACCTCCCTGGCAAACCAGGGCAGATTGTTGCCGGCGCCGAACAGCGTGTGCCAGTTGATGCGGGCCGTGGTCTTGTTCGAGGCGTTCTCAATGTTGCCGATGTAAAAGACCAGATCGTATTTGCTCTTGAACTTTTCCACGGTGCCGTCCAGGAAGATGGTCTCAAAGGTCTCCGGAATGTACCTGGTTACCTGGAAACCGGCCTCGGTGAGGCGGCGCTCAAAGTGAGCATAGACCCGCTCGTTGGAGGGAAAGTCGCCCAGGATCTCCAGCAGCACTCTTTTGTGCTTCTCCGGGGTGATAGGCAGGATGCTCCGCACATCCTTCACCAGAGTGACGCCCTTGTCGGCGCACTCGTCCGCCCAGGCCAGATGCTCAGGGCAGGAGAGAACGGACAGATCCCCCTCCCCACGCAGCAGCGTGCCGTTGGCCTTCTGCTCCGGAAGACCCAGCATGGCTTTCAGGGCCAGGATACGGGTAACGGCCTCGTCCAGCCGCCTCTGGGAAAGCAAGCCGCTTTTCACGCCGTTTTTCATGAACCGGAGGTCCTCCTCCAGATCCTTGGTAAAGAGATACATATCACAGCCGTGCTCGATGGCCAGCGGCACCGCCTGCTCCCGGTTGGTCACCGCCATCATACCCACCATGGGGCTGGCGTCGGTGGAGATCATGCCGTTGAAGCCCAGCTCCTGACGAAGATAGCGGATCACATTGGCGGAGAAGGAGCCGGGAATGACGTGAGCACAGGGCTTGCCGTCATAGCGCTCCTCCATGGCGGGCATGGCGATATGGCCGATCATTACGATGGGCGCACCGTCGGAGATCAGGCCGCGGTAGACCTTGCCGTAGGAGGCCTCCCACTCCTCCAGGGGAAGGGAGTTCACGCTGGTGAGCAGGTGCTGGTCGCGGCCGTCCACGCCGTCGCCGGGGAAGTGCTTGATGGTGGGGGCCACGCCGGTGCCGGCCATGCCCTTGAGGTAGGCCCTGCCCATTTCCAGCACCCGCTCCGGATCGCTGCCATAGGTGCGCACATTGGTAATGGGGTTGGCAAAGTTCATGTCGATATCCACAATGGGGGCGTAGGCGACATTGGCGCCCACGGCACGGCCCTCTACGCCGCAGACGCGGCCCAGGCGGCGGGCCTGCTCAGCCTCACCGGTGGCGGCCATGAGCATCTGGCGGCCCATATAGGTGCCTTCGCCGGCCAGTCCGCTGCCGCCGTCCTCCAGATTGGCGGAGATCACCATAGGGATGGGGGAATTGGCCTGCAGAGCGTTAATGGCGGCCTGCACCTCCCTGGCGGGGTTGGAGCGAAACATGACACCGCCCCAGCGGTGGGTGGAGATCTCGTGGGTGAGGTAGTCAGGGTCGTTGCTGTACAGCAGAGGGCAGAAAACCTGCTCCACCTTCTCGTCCTCGGTCATGGACGCCAGGGTAAGCTCCACCCAGCGGATCTGCTCCTCTGAAAGGGAAAAGGGCTTTTCGGACAGCTTGATATTGCTCAAGGAAACTCCTCCTTCAATCATGGTCGACCGCTCATGCCAGAGCCAACAGCTCGGTGATGGACCTCATATTATAGTCGCCCGCTCCGGCCAGCGCGGCGTCGCCCACACAAGCCACGGGAAAGCCGCCGCCGTGGCCTGCCTGGGCGCCGGCCACGGCGTCCTCCACCACCACGCAGTCAGAAGGCTCCAGACCCAGAAACTGGGCGGCCTTTAAGAAGACCTCCGGGTCCGGCTTGGAGCGGGTGATGTTATTACCGTCGGAAACGGCGTCGAAGTAGTTCCCCAGGCCGATGCGCTCCAGAATGAAGGGAGCGTTCTTGCTGGAGGAGCCGACGGCCAGCTTCATGCCCCGCTTGCGCAGCTCATCCAGAGTCCGCTTCACCTCCGGGGGGAGATCGGCGGGGGTCATGCGGGAGAGCAGATCCCGGTAGATATTGTTTTTCTTTTCTGCCAGGGCGGTCTTTTCCCCGGGGGAGAGCGCGGGGCCGGTGTAGCGCTCCAAAATGATCTCCAGGCTGGCCATTCGGGAGACTCCCCGCA
>CAZUWQ010000157.1:0-2833 GCA_964624195.1 uncultured Oscillospiraceae bacterium
GCGGTCAGACCGCCATCAAGCTGGCCAAGGCCCTCACCGACATGGGCGTGCCCATCCTGGGCACATCCTCCGACGGCGTGGACGCCGCCGAGGACCGGGAGCGGTTCGATGCCATTTTGAGCCAATGCGGTATTCCCCGGGCCAAAGGGCGCACGGTGTTTACCACCGAGGAGGCGCTGGCCGCCGCCAACGAGATCGGCTACCCCGTGCTGGTGCGCCCGTCCTATGTGCTGGGCGGTCAGGGCATGGAGATCGCCTACAACGACCGCAACATCGTGGAGTTCATGCGGGTCATCAACCGCACGGTCCAGGAGCACCCCATCCTGGTGGATAAGTACCTCATGGGCCGGGAGGTGGAGGTGGACGGCGTGTTCGACGGGGAGGACATCCTCATACCCGGCGTCATGGAGCACGTGGAACGGGCGGGAGTCCACTCTGGCGACTCCATCTCTGTCTACCCGGCGCTGCACGTGGAAGACAGGCACAAAGCTACCATTGAGAAATACACCTGTGAGTTAGCCAGGGCCCTGGGGGTCATCGGCCTCATCAACATCCAGTTCATCATCTACCATGACCAGGTCTACGTCATCGAGGTCAATCCCCGGTCCTCCCGGACCATCCCCTATATCTCCAAGGTGACGGGCGTGCCTGTCATCGATCTGGCTACCAGGGTGATGATGGGGGAGAAGCTGCGGGACCTGGGTTACGGCACCGGCATCTACCCGGAGGCGCCGTATTACGCGGTGAAGATGCCCGTGTTCTCCTTTGAGAAGCTCACCGATGTGGATACCGGCCTGGGGCCGGAGATGAAGTCCACCGGGGAGGTGCTGGGCATTGCGGAGTCCTTTCCCCAGGCGCTGCTGAAGGCCTTCAAGGGCGCCAATATGCGGGCGCCAAAGAAGGGAGGCCGGGTCATCGTCACCGTCCGGGATGAGGATAAGAAAGAGATGGCGGAGATCGCTCGGGGGTTCGCGGACATGGGCATCGAGCTGCTGGCCACCGACGGCACCTGCAAGGCGCTGCGGGAGGCTGGGGTGCCCTGCGTGCCGGTGGCCCGCATTTCGGAGGCTCACCCCAACATCGGCGATATGATCGCGTCGGGCACCATCGACCTGGTCATCAACACCCCCACCAGGGGGCGCAAGCATGATACTGACGGCTTCAAGATCCGCCGGGGGGCGGTAGAGCACTCTGTGGGCTGCGTGACCGCCATCGACACGGCCAGGGCCCTGCTCACCGTGCGTCAGGAGAGCCGTTCGGAGGATCTGAAGCCGGTGGACATCACAAAGATTTAGAAAGGAAGAGGCCATATGTCCCATCAGACGGTCATCGTGCTGGACTTTGGCGGCCAGTATAATCAGCTGATCGCGCGCCGGGTGCGTGAGTGCGGCGTCTACTGTGAGGTAAAGCCCTATACCACGCCGCCGGCGGAGCTGAAAGCCATGGAACCCATCGGCGTCATCTTCACCGGCGGACCCAATTCGGTCTATCTGGAGGATTCCCCCCAGGTGTCTCCGGAGATCTTCGCCTGGGGCGTGCCTATCCTGGGCATCTGCTATGGCTGCCAGCTTATGGCCCACATCCTGGGGGGCGAGGTCACCGCCGCTCAGGACGATACGGCCCGGGAGTATGGCAAGACCGAGACCTTCTATGACACCGCCTGCAAGCTGTTCAAGGGTCTGCCGGAGCGGGGCGTGTCCTGGATGAGTCACGGTGACTATATGGCAAGGGTGCCTGACGGCTTTGCCCTCACCGCCCACTCTGCCGCCTGCCCCAACGTGGCCATCGCGGACGAAGCCAGGGGCTTTTACGGCGTCCAGTTCCACCCGGAGGTCAACCATACGGAGCGCGGTGTGGACATGATCCGGAATTTCCTCTATGAGGTGTGCGGCGCGGTGGGGGACTGGACCATGGGGGACTATAAGCGTACCGCCATCGCCCAGCTCCGGGAAAAGGTGGGGGACGGCAAGGTGCTGCTGGCCCTCAGCGGCGGGGTGGACTCCTCAGTGGCCGCCGCGCTGCTGGCGGAGGCGGTGGGAGAGCAGCTCACCTGTGTGTTTGTGGACCACGGCCTCATGCGTAAGGACGAGGGGGACGAGGTGGAGGCGGCCTTCAGCAAATGGGCCGTGAACTTCGTCCGGGTGGATGCGTCCCGGCGCTTTTTGGATAAGCTGGCCGGAGTCTCCGAGCCGGAGCGCAAGCGGAAGATCATCGGGGAGGAATTTATCCGGGTCTTTGAGGCGGAGGCAAAAAAAATCGGCGCCGTGGACTTTCTGGCCCAGGGCACCATCTATCCGGATGTGATCGAGTCCGGTGCCGGCGACGCCGCCGTCATCAAGAGCCACCACAATGTGGGCGGTCTGCCGGACTATGTGGACTTTAAGGAGATCCTGGAACCCTTGCGCCTGCTGTTCAAGGACGAGGTGCGTCAGTTGGGCCGGGAGCTGGGTCTGCCAGAGTACCTGGTCACGCGCCAGCCCTTCCCCGGCCCAGGCCTTGCCATCCGGGTGATTGGCGACGTCACCGAAGAAAAGCTGGACATCCTGCGGGAGGCCGACGCCATCTTCCGCGAGGAGGTCGCCGCCGCGGGGGAGGACAAGAGGCTGGATCAATACTTTGCCGTCCTCACCGACACCCGCAGCGTAGGCGTCATGGGTGACGGCCGTACCTACGACCACACCCTGGCTCTCCGCGCCGTCACTACCAGCGATTTCATGACCGCCGATTGGGCCCGCATCCCCTACGACCTCCTGGACCGCGTCAGCACCCGCATCGTCAACGAGGTCACCGGCGTCAACCGCGTCTGCTACGACATCACCAGCAAACCGCCGGC
>CAZUWQ010000158.1:0-2803 GCA_964624195.1 uncultured Oscillospiraceae bacterium
CAGGCCATGCCCTCGATGAAGTTCTCCGGCAGCACGCCCTTGGACAGCTTGAGCAGCGCCGTCCGGCACTCCTCGATGCCGCTGCACGCCAGGCATCTGGCCTCCACCTGGCTGCTCTTCTCCTTCAGCGCCTCCGCCACCGCCGCGGCCACTCCGCCGCCGGCGGCAAAGCCCCGGCCAAAGCCGCTGGCCGCGTCCAGCGGCGCCTCCTCCATCTGGGTCAGCTCGATGCCCCTGGCCGCCAGCATTGCGTACAACTCCTCAAAGGTCAGGGCCAGGTCGATGGCCCCCTGGGTCTTGCCAAGCTGGCACTCGTACTTCTTCGCCACGCACGGCCCGATGAAGATGACCTTTGCCTTGGGGTCCCGTTCCTTTAAGTACTTGCCCAGCATCACCATGGGCGACGGGGTGCGGGACACCAGGTGGGCCTGCTCCGGCATATGCTGTTCTACGAAGCGCACAAAGGCCGGGCAGCAGGAGGAGGTCAGCGTCCCCTTCTCCTCAAATTCCGCCGCCTCCGCCTCGGCGGTCATGTCCGCCCCAAGGGCCACCTCGGTCACTTCGTAGAAGCCCATCTGCTTCAACCCTGTGACCATCTGCCCCGGCGTGCCCTCAAACTGCCCCACGAAGGAGGGGGCCAGCGCCGCGTACACATGGTAGCCCCACTTCCGCGCCCCGCGCAGCATCTGGATGGCGTCGGTGATGTAGGATTTGTCCATAATGGCCCCGAAGGGGCACTGCACCACGCACTCGCCGCAGTTGACGCACTTGGCCGGATCGATGCTGGCCTTCCGGTCCTTCCCCATGGAGATGGCCTTCGCCGGACAGTTCTTCTCGCAGGGCCGCACATTCTTCACAATGGCCCCATAGGGACAGGCGGCCATGCACTTGCCGCACAGGACGCACCTGGAGTGGTCGATGACCGACCGGCGGTCAACGATGGAGATGGCCCCCCTGGGGCATACCTCCAGGCAGCGGTGGGCGATGCAGCCCCGGCAGGACGGCCCCACGCTGATCTCCGTCACCGGGCACTCGTCGCAGGCGATGGGCATGACCTCCACCATGGAGGGATTGGCCCGGTCGCCCCCCATAGCCATTTTGATCCGGCTCCCCACAATGGCCCGCTCCTTGTAGATGCAGCAGCGCATTTTGGCCTCCGGACCGGGGATGATCTCCTCCGGAATATCCATGATGTCCCCCGTGTCCAGCCGGTCCTCCCAGGCCAACCGCGCCACGGCGGTCAATACCTGATCCTTCAACTCCTGTACAGCGGTCTCATAATGACGCATATGTGATCTCCCTTTCCGCGCCCATGCCCCGGCCGCCCGCGCAATATCTCCTACGCCCACAGCTCCAGCAGTATCGTTAAATTTTTGTCGATTTCGGTCCGCGTCTTATTATATTGTCTCTCCGCCCGTGCGTCAAGTCAAAAACCGCCCGCCCGGCCAAAAAAGTCTTTCCAGCCGACCGGCCCAGATCCTGAGCCTTCCAACCGTTCAAAGCTTGATCTGGCCGCGTGTGGAAGACGCCTCTCCCGGGCTCCTTCCGCACGATCTCCCTTCCCGTTGCCGTGCTCCGACCGGGTCTTCGTCAGCCTCAGCCGCTGCCTTTCCCGTCTTTCGTCACCGACCATCCAGCCACGGCATAAATTGGAGTGTAACTCAAAACAGGAGGGGTCCCGATCATGTCACAGATCCAGTATTTTCTCGGCGGCAACACGCCGTCCGGGTTCTATTCCCTTTACCACGAACTGTCCGATCCCCGCCGGATGCAGGCTCTTTACATCCTCAAGGGGGGCGCCGGCTGCGGCAAGTCCACCCTGATGAAGCGGGCAGCCCGCCACGCCCAGGCCGCCGGCCTGGACACCGTGCTCATCCCCTGCTCCGGCGACCCCCACTCCCTGGACGGCGTCATCCTCCCTCAGCTCTCCGCCGCCATCGTGGACGGCACCGCGCCCCATGTGGTGGAGCCAAAATGCCCCGGTGTGGTGGAACGATATGTAGACCTGAGCCGATTCTATGACCGGGCAGGGCTGCAGCCGCTCAAGGAGGACATCATCGCGGCCACCGCGGCCTATCAGGGACACTACAAGCGAGTCTATCGGTGCCTGGGCGCCGCGGGGGAGCTGCGCCGGGATATGGCCGAGCTGCTGGACACCGACGCCGTTCGGCAAAAGCTGGAAAAACGGGCCAGAGGCATCATCGGGCGGGAGCTGAAACGCGCCGGGCAGGGCGAGGGGCAGCTCTCCCAGCGGTTCCTGTCCGCCGTCACCCACAAGGGCCTTCTCACCCTCTGGGACACCGTATCCGCCCAGGCCGACCGGGTCTATGAGCTGTCTGACAGCCACGGCCTGGCCCACCACCTGCTATCCCCCATCCTCACCGCCGCTCTGTCCGCCGGCCAGGACGCGGTGGCCTGCCCCGACCCCATGGCGCCCGACCGGCCGGCCCATCTCATCCTGCCCGGCCTGTCTCTGGCCTTTGTCACCTCCACCCCCGATCAGCCCTGGCCCCATCACGCCTACCGCCGCCTGCGGCTGGACGCCGCTGTTGACAGCGATCTGTCCAGGGTGAGCCGTCCCCGCCTGCGCTTTACCCGCAAGGTGGCAGACGCCCTTGTCTCCGAGGCCGTCTCCGGCCTCGCCCAGGCAAAGGAAGCCCACGACCGGCTGGAGGCCCTGTACAACCCCCATGTGGACTTCGACGGCGTATATCGCGCAGCCGACGACCTGGCCCGGGAGCTGCTGGACCTGCCCCGCGTGTGACCGCCCTCACGATATAGTCAACAGGCTTCCGCGAGAATT
>CAZUWQ010000159.1:0-2801 GCA_964624195.1 uncultured Oscillospiraceae bacterium
GTTGCCTAAAATGTCTTCAGGGCGGGGTGAAATTCCCCACTGGCGGTATAGTCCGCGACCCACCAAACGAGGACAGGTCCGTTCCACACCCGAAAGGGGATGGAAAGCCTGCCCGCGTGTGTGGCTGACCCGGTGAAACTCCGGGACCAACGGTTACAGTCCGGATGGAAGAAGACGCGCGGCTCCTCCCATGTTATGATGTTGCGCCTGAAAGACATTGGCTTTTGGGCGTCCCCATCATTGCGCAGGAGGTTTTTCTATGAAGAATGAAAAGCTCAAGAAGCTGGTCATCATGGCCATGCTGGTGGCGCTGTCGGTGGTGCTCATCGCGTTTATCCATGTGCCCATCATCCCGGTGGTGTCCTTCCTGGAGTACGACCCGGCGGACATCCCCATCCTCATCGGCGCCATGGCCTATGGGCCGGTGGCGGGGCTGGCGCTGACCGTCATCGCCAGTGTGATCCAGGGGATATTCATCAGCACCACGGGGCCCTGGGGGATCTTGATGCATATCATCGCCACCGGTACGCTGGTGCTGGTGTCCAGCGTCATTTACAAGGTGCGGCACACTAAGAGCGGCGCGGCCATCGGCCTGCTGTGCGGCACTGTGGCCATGGGATTGGTGATGATGCCGGCGAACCACTTCATTACCCCGGTGTGGATGGGGGCGCCCAGGGAGGTGGTGGACTCCCTGCTGCTGGCGGGCATTTTGCCCTTCAACCTGCTGAAGGCGGGGATCAACTCGGTGATCACTTTTTTAGTGTACAAGGTGGTGTCCCGGTATATCATCCACGGGGACCCCTTCACGGCGAGGCGGAAGCGGCAGAGCGCACGGTAAGGATATAAAACGAAATCAGCCAAGGCTGACAGCTCATGGAAAAGTTTAATGGCGCGGCGGATCACGGCGATCCGCCGCGCCCGCAAAATGAAAGTAGACACTCACAAGGCGTGGGTGTCTACTTTTATTTTACAGGCGTGCAAGGCCTTCCTAACGGACCTTTTGAGCTTATTGACCGCCGCCGCCCCGCAAGCCGGCCTGATAGAGCTTGCCGCAGGCGGGGTACATGGGCAGGTCGGTAGCCATGACCACCATGCCCCGTTCCCTTGCCAGGTCCAGCATGGCGTCGTCCGGGCGCTTGCCCCGGACAAAGATGATGCACTTCATATCCATCATGTCGGCGGTGCGGACCACCTGGGGATTGACCAGCCCGGTGAGAAGCACCGCCTGGTTTTTTACATAGGCCAGCACGTCGCTCATAAAATCGCTGCCGCAGGCGGACAGGACCTCGGCGCCCAGCTTATCCTCGCCGCAAAGGACCTGGGCGCCCAGGATATCGCGTATTTCCGTCAGATACATAGCGGATCCCTCCTGCTGTCGATGATCACGGATATTGTATCACATCATAAGGGGAAGAAAAAGGGGATGTTGCAATTTTTTTAGGACCGCCGCGCCGGAGGGACTCAGAAGGTGATGACCTCCTGGGCCGCCTTCTGACAGGGCCGGATGGACTGGATGACCAGGATGGGGCCCTCGGAATTGTCATAGGCGGGGTGCTTGCCCGCCCCGACCCGGGCGGTGACCTCCACCCATTCCCGATTCTTGAAGCGGTCCAGGCCGTCGCCGGTGGCCACCACGCCCAGGAAGGTCACGTCGTTTGCGCAGCAGACCATGGCGAACCGGCCGGGGACGGCCACGCCGGGGTATTGGGGGACGTGGCACATGACCAGCTTGAGGTGGATATTTTTCCCCGCGTAGCGCTCCGGGTGCTCCATGGCGTCCACATACCAGACGCCGAAATCGTCGTCGGGGATGTCGATGACCTCCTGGTCCAGATCGAAGGGACACTCGCTGCCGGTGAGGTAGTTCTCGCTGGTGCCGTCCTCGTTTTCCAGGAAGATGTCCGCCCGGCGGTTGACCATCCGCAGGTTGCGGCGGCGCAGGGCGTCCCGCAGCTCGGCGGTGCAGCGGTTGAAGACCAGCATATCGGCGGAGATCAGCTTCTCCATCATCAGCTGGCCCATGTTCCGGACATAGGTCTCAAAGGAGGGGGCTTCCACCATAGTCATGATCTGGTACAGGATCCAGTTGGCGGGCAGCACCTCCTGCTCCAGACGGGGCAGGGACCACATACCGTTGTACTCGATGATGATCTGGCGGGGCCTGTGCCGCTTTTCCAGCTGCTTCAGCAGGGAGCATTTCAGCTCGGCCTCGTCCTCAATGGTGACGACGGTGACGTTGTCCAGGGCGGCGGGATCGTACTCCTCGTCCCCCTCCTCGCAGCATAGCAGCAGGGTGGGGTCCTCACGGGCAAAGCCGTCGGCCAGGACGCCGTTGATAAAGGTGGTCTTGCCGGAGTCCAGAAAGCCGGCAATGAGATAGACAGGGATATCCATGGCAGACCCCGATCACAGCCCGAACAGGCGGGCCAGCTTGTCCTCGTTCAGTTGAGAGCCGATGACGCACAGGCGGCCGGTGTAGTCCGCGGGGCCGGGGCGCACGCTGTACTCCTCCGGCACATAGTCGAAGTGGAGCCAGCCGCCGTCGGCGCAGGGCAGGATGCCCTTGGCCCGGAGCACCGCGCCGTATTCGCCGCCGTCCAGGTCGGCCAGGATCTGCTCCAGCTGCGCGGCGGTGTAGGCCCTGGTGGTCTCCTTGCCCCAGCTGGCAAATACCTCGTCGGCGTGGTGATGGTGGTGCTCGTGGTCGTGGTGGTGCTCATGCTCGTGCTCATGGTCATGGTCATGCTCGTGGTGGTGCTCATGCTCGTGCTCATGGTCATGGTCATGCTCGTGGTGGTGCT
>CAZUWQ010000160.1:0-2793 GCA_964624195.1 uncultured Oscillospiraceae bacterium
AGCCTGTCGCAGAGCCCTCGTAAAAAAACGCTGTACTTTTCCATGGAAACGTGATATACTATCTCAAGTCGCTCCTCCCCGGCAGGGGGAGTTGAGCGGGTCTTGTAACGGCGTAAGGCGCCATGGGGCGCTTTTTGATGGACAGAACGACAGAACAGGGCGCGGCGCGGGAAAGGACCGACGCCTTCTCTCCGGCGGGACAGGGCCGGAGCGGGGGCGGAGAAAGCAGGCTTTTTGCCCGCGCAGAGCACGCGGCGCTATGCCGCGTCCTTTTCATGCCCTTGGGCGTTCTGCCGTCAATACATAGGAGACAGAGGAGTGGAGCCGATCTCCGGCTCGACTTCTGTTTTCCTGCGCGAATCTCAGTACAGGCGGGGCGTGGTGGACACGGCGCCGCCTGACATGACTATGGAAAAGGAGTATTTATGGCAGAAAAACTGAAGATCATCTCTCTTGGCGGTCTCAACGAGATCGGCAAGAACCTGACCGTGTACGAGTATGGCAACGACATGATCGTGGTGGACGTAGGCATGGGCTTTCCCGATGACGATATGTACGGCGTGGATGTGGTCATTCCCGATTTCACCTATCTCATTCAGAACCGGGACCGCATTCGGGCCATTTTCATCACCCACGGCCACGAGGACCACATTGGGGCCATCCCCTATCTCATGCGGGACGTGAACGCCCCCATCTACGCCACCCGGATGTCCGCGGGGCTCATCAAGCTGAAGCTGGAGGAGCACCGGCTGGTGGACAAGGTAAAGCTCATCACCTGCGAGGCGGGCGAGACCGTCCGGGCGGGCAAATTCTCCGTAGAGTTCATCCACATCAACCACTCCATCGCTGACGCGGTGGCCTTTGCCATCCGCACCCCGCTGGGAGTGTGCGTCCACACCGGCGATTTCAAGATCGACCCCACCCCCATCCAGGGCGGCATGGCAGACCTGACCCGCCTGGGCGAGCTGGGCCGGGAGGGCGTGCTGGCGCTGCTGTGCGACTCCACCAACGTGGAGCGGCCCGGCTTTACCAAGAGTGAGCGGAGCGTGGGCGCCTCCTTTGAGGCGCTGTTCCGGGGCTGTGACCAGCGGATCATCGTCACCACCTTCGCCTCCAACATCGACCGTATCCAGCAGATCATCAACGTGGCGGCCAAATATGGCCGGAAGGTGGCGGTGACGGGCCGGAGCATGGAGAACGCCATGCGGGTGTCCACCGAGCTGGGCTATATGCAGGTGCCCGCCAATACGATGGTGGACGTGGCCCAGATCAAGACTCTGCCCAAGAACAAGGTGTGCATCATCACCACCGGCAGCCAGGGGGAGTCCATGTCCGCCCTGACCCGGATCGCCTTCAACACCCACCGGCAGGTGGACATCCTGCCCGGGGACCGGGTGATCATCTCCGCCTCCGCCATTCCCGGAAACGAGAACTCGGTGGGCAACGTGATCAATGAGCTGTACCGCCGGGACGCCGAGGTGGTGAACGAGCGGGAGCTGCCCCTCCATGTGTCCGGGCACGCCTGTCAGGAGGAGCTGAAGATCGTCCACGCTCTGGTCAAGCCCAGGTTCTTCATCCCCGTTCATGGGGAGCAGCGGATGCTGAAGACCCACGCCAAGCTGGCCCGTGATATGGGCATGGACCCCAGGAACATCATCATCAGCGACGTGGGCAAGGTCATCGAGCTCACCGCCAGAAGCGCCAAGCTCAACGGCACCGTCCCCTCGGGCAAGGTATTCGTGGACGGGTACGGCGTGGGCGACGTGGGCGCCGTGGTGCTCCGGGACCGGCAGCACCTGGCCCAGGACGGCATGATCGTGGTGGTGGCCTCCATGTCCGGCGAGGACGGACAACTGGTGTCCGGCCCGGACATCATCACCCGCGGCTTCGTATATGTGAAGGAGTCTGAGGCGCTGATGGAGGAGCTGCGCCAGGTGGCCCTGGACGCCCTGCACCGCTGCGGCGCCCGCCGCGGCCGGGACTGGGCCGCCGTCAAGTCGGAGATCAAGGACGACCTGTCCAGCTATCTCTATAAGAAGACCAAGCGCAATCCCATGATCCTGCCGGTGATCATGGAAGTATAAAGAAATTCCCGCTGTCCCCTTTGGGACAGCGGGAATTCTTTTGATTTGGCTCAGTTGGAGGCGGGAGCGCCTTCCTTTACGTTCAGGTTCAGGGCCACCAGGCAGCCGGAGTGGCAGACCTCGATGCACTTGCCGCAGCCGTCGCACAGGCTGTAGTCAATGGAGGCCAGGTTGTCGGTGACGGTGATGGCGCCGGTGTGGCAGTTGCGCTCGCACAGCTTGCAGCCGATACAGCCGGCGGAGCAGGCCTTGCGGGTGCCCGCGCCCTTCTGACGGCTGTTGCAGTCCACCACCACATGGCTGCTGGCGGGCCGGATGGCGATGACGTTGTTGGGGCAGGTCTTAGCGCACAGGCCGCAGCCGATGCAGACGCCGGTGTCCACCTTCGCCAGTCCGCCGTTGATGTGGATGGCGTTCACGGGGCATACCTTGGCACAGTCGCCCAGGCCGATGCAGCCGTAGACGCAGGCCCCGGTGCCGCCGAACAGCAGCTTTGCCGCCGCGCAGCCCTCCAGGCCGTTATAGTCCATCTTGACCGAGGTGGCCTCGCAGGTGCCGCTGCAGCGCACCTCCGCCACCTTGCGCTCCGCCGCCTCCCCCTTGCGGCCCAGCACGGCGCCGATGGCCTCAGCCGCGCCGGCGCCCCCGGGGACGCACAGGCTGACGGACAGCTCCGGATCCTCCACCAGGGCGGCGGCATAGCCGTCGC
>CAZUWQ010000161.1:0-2764 GCA_964624195.1 uncultured Oscillospiraceae bacterium
TATCCATAGCATTTCCAACGCGGCGGAAACTATGCGGTCTCAGGCGGAAAAAAGCGGCTTAGTCCAAAAAAGAGGCGCCCGTGTCCGGCGACAGGCTCACCAGCTCTATCGCCCGGATCACGATATAGGCCACGGTGCCCCGGCACAGGCAGCCGGCCTCGGCCTCGGAGTTCTCCCGCTGGGCGGCCTGTCCGGCGCGGATGATGCTTCGGGCCTCATAGGACGCCCGCTCAATGCCATAGCGCTCAAAGATCCGCGTCAGGATCTCTCTGGCCTCCACCGCTAAAATACGCTCGTTGGGCCGGAACTGTTCTCCCTCGGGCAGCATCCCACGCTCCCACATGGCATTCACCGCGCCGCTGTACCACATACCCTGGGGCGTGTCGGCGTAGGGCGCCTCTCCGGCGCCCTCGGACAGGCGCAGGCCGCGGGACAGCATGAGCACCGTCTCCGCCCGGGTCGCCAGCCGCTCCCCGTTGAAGTCAGTGGCGCCGTCAAAGCTCAAGATGCCATTGACCGCCAGCTTCTCCACGTCGTCCGCGTACCACTTGCCGTCCAGATCGTTGAATATCTGATACGTCATATGTCCTCCGGCCTGTTCGCCCACGCCCAGCAGATCGGAGGCAAAGCCGTAGTAATCGGCGCTCAAGATCGCGGCGGCCGCGGTGAACTGATTTTTCACCTGCCGCAGCAGGGCCTCTCCGTACTCCTCGTCCGGCTCCGGGTCCCCGTCCCGGTCCCAGGTCATGGTCCCGTCGGCCGCGTCATAGATCACCCGGTCGGTCAGGAAGCTGCCATCCTTCAGCACCGCGATGTGCTCTCCCTCCGCCAGCACGTCCCGGCCCGTCAGCAGACGGGAGTCATAGGACAGGCCGAACAGGTTGAGCACGGTGGGCAAAATGTCCTGGGTGCAGCAGTAGTCGTCCACCACCACCGGCTCCTCCATGCCGCCGTTCCAGCAGATGAAGCTGTTGCGGTACTTCCAGAACCGCTCCCGGGCGGCCGTCCCCGCCAGCCCGGCATAGTCCTCGTCCGTCAGATTGTAGGGCATATGGTCCGCGCTGAGCACGATCACCGTCCGCTCCGCGATGCCCGCCTGCTCCAGCCGGTCCATCAGGTAGGCCAGCGCCCGCTCCAGCTCCAGCTGGCAGGCGTAGTAGGCCCGCAGCGCCTCCGAGCCGGAGATATCCTTCACCAGGTCCCGGTTCTGGACGCTCATCTCGTTGTTGGTGAAGTCATAGGGCCCATGGCCGGAATAAGTCATGTAATAGGCGCAGAAGCCCTCCTGGTCGATATACTCGTCCACCGTTTTCTCCATCATCTCCAGGTCCGACGAGGGCGAGCCCGCCTCCATATCCAGTCCGAACCCCACCGCCTTGAAGTCAAACCCCATATTGGTATGGGTATTGATCCGGTTATAAAACCGCCCCACGTTGTTGTGGTACGCCAGGGGCGTCACCCCCGTCTGCTTCCAGGCGGTGCCCAGGCAGAAGGGCTCGTAGTTGTCCGCGGAGGCGGCAAAGCTCATGCGGCTGAAATCGGGCAGCAGCCCCATGCACATACTGTACTCGCCGTTGGTGGTCAGGCTGGGGAAGCTGTTATAGAAGTTCTCAAACACAAAGCCCTCATGGGACAGCCGGTAAAGCGTGGGGGTCAGCTCCTCGCTCACCAGGTAGGGGGAGAAGGCCTCCGCGCAGATGTAGATGAGGTTATAGCCCCGGAACATCCCGGTGTACTCGTTCTTTGGTGTGGGCTCCAGAGAGGAGAAATAGGCGTTGAGGCCGCGCAGCGTCTCGTCCTCCGTCCGCTCATCCAAAGCGGCAAAGTCCAGGTCGGGCAGCACGTTCCACTCCTCGCTGCTGTAGGTCTCCTCCGTACCCTCCCCCTGGAGCAGCAGCGTTCCCTTCTCCCCCGAGACCGTCTGCCGCGCGTCGATGGCCTCCGCCGTAAGCAGCCCGTACCGGGGCACCCAGTTGTCCATAGACTCCGTCTCCGCGTGGACGTCCAGCCCGGCGCCCGTCAGCAGCGCGATGACCAGTCCGGCGGTCATCACTGTCACCTGGGCGGCCCGGCCCCGCCGGGGCAGCCGCCCCAGATGGCGCTGGAGACAATAGAGCTCCAGCGGCGCCGCCATCAGCATCAGCAGCGGCAGACACCGCCAGACGCTCTCCAGGACGATGGAGCGGAAGGCGGCGATGGCCTCCCCGCCCATGCCCACATAGGCCAGGGACAGGAAGGAGCCGAAAATATCGAAATATACCATCTGCACCCCATACAGAGCGTAGCACAGCCAGGGCAGGATCCAACTGATGATCTTCCCCGGCCAGCCGGGGATGGCGGTGACCGCCGCCAGGATCCCGCCGGCCGCCAGCGCGGCCCCGATCAGCCGCCCCGCGCCGCCGGCGCTGTCACAGGTATACAGCCGCAGCACCATTTCCCACAGCAGGAAGCACACCGTCCAAAATGCCCACGCCTTTGCCATACCCATTATCTGCTCATTGTCCTTCAGCCGGGCCAACGGGCCCCGTGCGGTGCGCAAGGCGGTCATCTCCCCTCCGCCGTCAAAATACAGCGCTTTATGAGGACTTGGTGAAAATATCAAGCGCGCCGCTTTTTTGTCGGACGCGGGCACAAAAGGCGGGCCGGGAAGCGCTGCTTCCCGGCCCGGTCCAATGCTGTGATCGATGACTCAGCCCTCCGGCCCCTGGTCGGCAGGCTCATCCCCGGCAGGCTCGTCCTTGACTGACTCGTCCTCAACAGGCTC
>CAZUWQ010000162.1:0-2747 GCA_964624195.1 uncultured Oscillospiraceae bacterium
GGCCGTGCGGCTTTTTATTTAATGGTGGATGTGAGTATGGCTCAACAGCAGCAGGAGCCCCAGGGCAAATCCCAGGATGGTGGAGAGGATGGCCCAGCGGGACCGCCACTGGCGGTATGCCTCCGGCAGCAGCTCGAAAAAGACCACATATAGCATGGCGCCACCGGCCACGCTCATAGCGATTGTGAGGGCCAGCGGCGTGTGGTTGCCGATAAAATAGCCCAGCAGAGCGCCCAGCACAGTGGGCGCGCCGCTGAAGGCGGCCACAGAGATGGCGGAGCGGGCCCTGGAGCCGTCGTGCAGAAGGGGAATGGCGATACTCATGCCCTCCGGAATATTGTGCAGGCCGATGGTGACGGCGGCCAGGATGCTGACATAGCCGATGCCCTCCGCGGCCACTGTGGTGCCAACCGCCATGCCCACAGGCATATTGTGCAGGGCCACCGCCGCCGCCAGAACGATGCCGGCGGTGTGCAGGTCGTGGTGGCCGCAGGCGCAGTGGTGGGGGGCATGTTCATCCTCATGGTGGGCGCTCTTGTCGATCCAGCAGTTGAGCAGGAAGGTGATCAGAAAGCCGGCCACCAGACAGATGGGGGTCAGATAGTAGTTGTCGGTGGCCTCGATAGCCTCGGGCACCATATCAAAGGACACGATGCACAGCATGAGCCCTGCCGTGAAGCTGAGCAACAGGCTGGTAGCCTTGGGAGATTCCCGCTTGAACAGCGTGGCCAGCACCCCGCCCAGCGCCAGCCCCCCCACGCCGGTGACCAGAGTCAAAACAATAATGAAAATGATAGCTTGCGTCATACCGTTTCTCCTAAACTGGGTAATACTGATACAGATCAGGTAACAAAAAGCGACGTGCCCCCACGCCGCCTTTGTCCAAAAGCGAAGAAATTCCTATCAGAGCGCGGTTTTCGGCAAAGCCGGAAACGGAGCGGTGATAGGAATTTCTGAACTGGTACGGCTGAAGGGATTCGAACCCCCGACCTTTTGGTTCGTAGCCAAACACTCTATCCAGCTGAGCTACAGCCGCATACTATCTCGAACAGCTTACTTATGTTAGCACACTTGTCAGGGAAATGCAAGCTTTTTTTCTCCTTCCGCGGTAAAAAATTTAACGCGCCGATTTGACCTGGGTGGTGGGATGCCCGGCGCATATTCTTCCTCCGTTGGACATACAGTATGGGTGGACAAGGAGGGGTGGCTGTGGACACCGCTGGCAGACGGAGGATAAAAGCAGGGGGCAGGCGGAAGGACCGCCGCCGGGCAGCGCCGGCCGACGGCGGACGGGACAGACGGAGGCTGATCCAGCTCTTGGCCAGCCTGGCGCTGTTTTTGCTGGTATTTGTGGGGCGGGGCGTATTTCCCGGGCAATTCCAGGCATGGAAGCAGGTGCTCACCTCAGATGTGGACTTTCAGGCGGCTTTCCAGACCTTCAGCAGGTCGGTATCGGAGGGGGAGAAGCTGCCCCAGGCGCTGGAGGATCTGTGTGTCACGGTGTTCGGCGGGGAGACGCGGCGGGAGGACGATCTTCCGACAGAGCCCAGCGAGGAGATACCGGCCGTCAGACTGTTGAGCGAGAGTGAACGCCTGGGACTGCGCTATGCGGAGAGCTATGGGGTGTTGGCGGGGCAAAAATCGGAGCCGCCCGCGGTGACCGCGGAGCCGGAGCCGGCCCAGACGGCCGCGGTGGTCACCGCGGTGGCTCAGGCCTACACCGACGACGGCGTGAAGCTGCCCTCCAATGTGAGTATGGAGTTCTATGAGCTGGGCCTGGAAAAAACGGTGGCTCCGGTGCGGGGCCCCGTCACCTCCGACTTTGGATACCGGACCAGTCCGGTGTCGGGAAAGAATGAATTTCACCTGGCGATGGACATTGGGGCCCCGGAAGGAACGGAGATCGGCGCCTTCGCCGACGGCGTGGTGGAATATATCGGGGAGAGCGATGAGTTCGGCCTGTACCTGAAGATCAGGCACAGCAACGAGGTGGCCAGCTTTTACGCCCACTGCAGCAAGCTGCTGGTACACAAGGGGGATACGGTGACTTGCGGCCAAACGGTGGCGCTGGTAGGCCAGACGGGAAACGCCACCGGACCCCATCTGCATCTGACCATTGAAAAGGACAACATCCGCCTGGACCCGGCCTATTATGTGGACCCGTCGTGATCGCCCGCGGCTTGTGGTCAGCCCCGGCTTTCTGCTGCTGTTGGCTGTTCTGCTGTACCTGGACGAGGGGGTGGGGCTGCTGCCCTGGGCGCTGCTGGCCTGCGCCGTCCACGAGCTGGGCCACATGGCGGCAGCGCGGGCCTTTGGCGGACGGGTCCGGCAGTTGTCCCTGAGCGTGGTGGGGGCCGAGCTGAGCTTTTCCTACGAGCTGCCCCTGTCCTATGGGCGGGAGAGTCTGGTGGCGCTGGCAGGGCCGGCAGCGGATCTGGTCATGGGCGGGGCGGCCCTCCGGCTGGGCGGCTATCTGCCCGCGGTGCTCAGTATGTCCATCGGCGCCTTCAATCTGCTGCCCATCCTGCCCCTGGACGGGGGGACCGTCCTGCACAACCTGCTTGCCGACTGGATCGGCCCCAAGTGGGCGGACAGTGTGCTGCTGGTCACGGCGGGGATCTTGACCGGGGTGCTGGTAGGGGTGGGCGCCATTGCCGCGGTCCGATACGCCAACTTTACGCTGCCGCTCACCGCCGTGTGGCTTCTGGCCGGCGTGTTCCGGCAAAATGGGCGGCTTTAGAGCCGAG
>CAZUWQ010000163.1:0-2744 GCA_964624195.1 uncultured Oscillospiraceae bacterium
AACAGCTCGGCGTAATCCGCCCCGGTGGAGACCGCCGCGGTCAGCACCCGCTGACATACTTCTCGTGAGATCATTGGCATAGCTCCTTTACAAAAATGTGATCGAACGATAGAGATAGCTTATCACATCATACCTCGCCTGTCAAGGTATATCGTATCGTGGAAATGCTGCTTTTCTTACAGGGCGGCAGGGGCCGGAGCGCCGGTGAAATCCCGGTCCAGCCAGGGGTCCAGCCCGGCGTGGTCCTGAATGGCGGAAAAGAGGCGGAGGATCTGCTCCGCCGCCGTGGGGACGCTCTGGTCCAGCAGGGACAGCAGGGCGGCGGTGGTCTCGGCGGAGGCGGGGGCGGGCTCCCGGCCCAGAATGACGCCCACCGTGTTTTTCAGCGGGCCGATGCGTGCGGAGAGGCGGCTGGCCGCCCGGCCGAAGCGGGTGCCGTAGAACCGGGCCAGCAGCTTCGTGTCCCGCCGCATGGCCCGGTAGCCGCGGGCGATCTGACCAGGGCCGGCCGCGGTATAGGCCAGGGCCGCCGCCCGGAAGACGGCGGGGTCCGATATGGGCGGCAGCTGGGTGCGGCTTTTCACCCGCAGCCCCGCCCGCTCCATCAGAAGCCGGTCCAGCTCCGCCTCCATAGCCAGGTGGGTGATGTCCCCCCGGGCCGCTCTGGTGTTGACGTAGGGATGGCAGGCGCTGTCCAGGGCCAGGTGGCACAGAAAGCCGGCGGCGTAGCCCCCCGCCAGGGGGACGCCCGCCTCCATGCCCGCCCGCAGCCGCCGGAACACGGGCAGGGCGGACTGGTGGTGCAGCTCCATCCCCTCCGCCCGGACCTGGTTGTGGGCAGGGGTGTAGTAGAAGAACAGCACGTCGGGCCCCAGACAGCCCAGGTCAAAGGCCGCCCGCTCCCGCTCCAGGCTGCTTCGCGGTTTTGGGGGCAGGGCGGCCAGCACCCGGGCGCCGAAGGTGATATGGGTAAAGTAGTTGGGCATAGAGATCCTCTTTCCTGGTGTTCGCGGAACATATTATAACTTGTCTGTCTGTCGAAAAATTCTTTTCGGCAGGCTGGACCCGCATCGCGCGTTGCGGCGACGCCCGGATCCCATAAAACCGGTCCAAAAGAGCCGCTTGAATGGGATCATGCGGTATGCGCCGTTGCTATTATATTATAGTGGAAAAGGCCGGTGGAGGCAACCGGTTTTTGCGGGAGAAAAAAAGAGGCTGGGGCGGCGAAAATTGGTTGCAATCGGGATGAAAATCCGGTAAACTATGTCCATATACAGGTGCCGCCCGGAAGCGGGCGGCGGAAGGAGAGATCTTTTATGGAGAAGAAAACGACAAAGCAGCACGTACAGTCGCTGGTGCTGGCCGCGATGTTTCTGGCTCTGGGTCTGGTGCTGCCCTTTGTGACCGGACAGATCCCCAAGGTGGGCAATATGCTGCTGCCCATGCACATCCCGGTGATGCTGTGCGGGCTGATCTGCGGCTGGCAGTATGGCGGGATAGTGGGCTTTGTCACGCCGCTGCTGCGTTTTGCCCTGTTCGGCGCTCCGCCCATGCCAGGCGCGGTCGGCATGGCCTTTGAGCTGGCGGCCTATGCCATCATCGTGGGGCTGGTCTACGGACGCTCCCGGTGGAAATGCGTCGTCGCCCTGTATCGGGCGCTGATCATCGCCATGATCGGCGGGCGCGTGGTGTGGGCTGTGGCCCGGATGGTGATGATGGGAGCGGTGGGCTTCCCGTTCAGCTGGGAGGTGTTTGTGTCGGCGGGCTTTGTGACCGCTATCCCCGGCATCGTGCTGCAGCTGATCGTGATCCCCGCCGTTATGGTGGCGCTGGACCGGACCGGACTGGTGCGGTTTACCCGAAAGGCCCCCGCGCCGGAGCGGGGATAGCCCCACGGCAGGGCACGGAGAAAAAAGAGGATCTCGCAAAAAATTTCTCTTTACAACAGGGGCAGGATGTGTTATAGTCTTATCAGGAACGATTACTGTTAGTGAGAATTGGCAGGGGTGAAGCTATGGCGATCGTGCGGCGCAGCAAGAAGAGAGACGCTATGCTGCGGTTATTGCGGAGCACCACTTGTCACCCGTCGGCGGACTGGGTCTATCAGCAGTTGAAGGCGGAGTATCCCAACTTGAGCCTGGGGACCGTGTACCGCAATCTGAACCAGTTGTCCGGACAGCATATCATCCGAAGGGTGGGGGTCATCAACGGGCAGGAGCGGTTTGACGCCGACCTGCGGCCCCACGCTCATTTTGTTTGCAATCGCTGCGGGCTGGTGCTGGATCTGCCGGATGATCCGCCGGACCCGGAATACGCCAGGCGTTACAGCGAGCAATATGGATTCGTGGTAGAGGGCCATGAATTCAGCCTGCGCGGTCTGTGCGCGGACTGCAAAAAAATCTTAGCATTGGAGGAAACAGTATCATGAAAAAATGGATCTGCCCCGTTTGCGGCTACGTCTACGAAGGCGACACTCCCCCCGCCGAGTGCCCTGTGTGCCATGTCCCCGGTTCCCGGTTCACTGAGCAGAGCGGCGATCTGAAGCTGGCCGCCGAGCATGAGTACGGCGTCTATGCCAAGACCGTGAAGAACAACGCCGACATCAGCAACGAGGACAAGGCGTACATCCTGGAGCAGTTGAAGGCCAACTTCACCGGCGAGTGCTCCGAGGTGGGTATGTACCTGTGCATGGCCCGTATCGCCCACCGGGAGGGCTATCCCGAGATCGGCCTGTACTGGGAGAA
>CAZUWQ010000164.1:0-2707 GCA_964624195.1 uncultured Oscillospiraceae bacterium
CCTCGCCCCGCTCCAGCGCCACCATGCCGGTGCGCACCAGCTCCAGGATGCCGAAGCCGGCGAGCAGCTTTTCCAGGGCGTCGTCCTTGGACTCCTGGCCGATGACGGCCAGGGTCAGGCTCCTGGTAGATACGTCGATGATATTCGCCCGGAAGATGTTGGCGATCTGGATGACCTCGTTGCGCGCCTCCCGGCTCTCCGCCCTCACCTTGATGAGCACCAGCTCCCGGCGGATGGAGGAATCCGGCGGCAGCAGCCGGACGGAGTAGACACAGAGCAGCTTGCGCAGCTGGTTGATGATCTGGTCGATCATCAGCTCATCGCACAGCACCTCAATGGTGATCCGGGACACCTCCACGTCATCGGTGGCGCCCACGGCCAGGGAGTCGATGTTGTACCCCTTCCGGGAGAACAGGCGGGACACCTGGGACAGCACGCCGGCGGTGTTCTCCACCAGGACCGACAGCGTGTGCCGGGTATAGTTGGCGGTATTCATGCTCTGTCCTCCCTCTCAGTCCAGCAGAAAGTCGGTGACGGGGGCGCCCCCGCCCACCATGGGATGTACCATGGCGTCAATGTCGATGGCGCAGTCGATGACGCAGCCGCGCCCGTCTTCCAGCGCCTGGGCCAGCGCCGCCCGGAACTCCGCCTGGTTTTTTGCCCGGAAGCCCTTCAATCCGTATGCCTCCGCCAGCTTTACAAAGTCCGGCCCCCGGTCCAGGTCCGTCTGGGAGAACCGCTTGCCGTAGATCAGGTTCTGCCACTGGCGCACCATGCCCAGGGTGCCGTTGTCAAAGATCACCGTGATAATGGGCAGATGGTAGTGCTCCACGGTGGCCAGCTCATTGCAGTTCATGCGGAAGCAGCCGTCCCCGGTGCAGTGGACCACCACCTGGTCCGGGTTGCCCACCTTGGCCCCGATGGCCGCCCCCAGGCCGAAGCCCATGGTGCCGAACCCGCCGCTGGTAAGCAGCTGTCCGGGCCGGGAGAAGTGGTAATACTGGCAGGACCACATCTGGTGCTGTCCCACGTCGGTGGCAATGATGGCCTGTCCGTCCGTCAGCTCCGCGATGGTCTCCAGCACCTCATGGGCGTGGAGGATGTCGTCCTTTTTCAGCGGCACCTCCTTCCGGGAGAACACATGGGCCTTCCAGTCCGTGTAGTCGTGCTGGGGCAGCTTTTCATTCAGCAGCTCCAGCACCCTCCGGGCGTCTCCGATGATGTGGTGGTCTGTGCGCACGTTTTTGTCGATCTCCGCCCGGTCGATGTCGATGTGCACCCGCTTGGCGTTTCCGGCAAAGGTGGCCGGATCGGTAGCCACCCGGTCGGAGAACCGGCAGCCGATGGCGATGAGCAGGTCGCACTCGTCCACCGCCAGGTTGGATGCGTGGGATCCGTGCATCCCCACCATGCCGGTGAACAACGGGTGGTCACCGGGGCAGGCGCCGCCCCCCATGATGGTGGAGCCCACCGGGGCGTCCAGCCGCTCCATGAATTTGCGAAACTCCGGGACCGCCCCTCTGGAGCGGATAACGCCGCCCCCCACCAGCACCATGGGCCTTTGGGACCGGTCGATCAGGTCCAGCAGCTTGTCGATATCCCCGTGGTCCGGCTCCGGAGGCTTCAGGTCCCGGTCCGCCCGCCGCAGCAGGTTGGCAAGCCGCCCGTGGTTGGGGTGCTCCGCCACCGGCAGATATTCGTAGTCCGCCTGGGCCGCGGTGACGTTTTTGGCGATGTCCACCAGCACCGGGCCCGGACGTCCGGATCGGGCGATGGCAAAGGCCTCCCGGATCACGTCTGCCAGCTTGTTCACGTCCCGCACCAGATAGTTGCACTTGGTGATGGGCATGGTGATGCCGGTGATGTCCACCTCCTGGAAGGAGTCCTTGCCGATGAGGTTTTCCGACACGTTGCAGGTGAGGAACACCACCGGGGACGAGTCGTAATAGGCGGTGGCGATCCCGGTGACCAGATTGGTGGCTCCGGGGCCGGAGGTGGCAAAGCACACCCCCACCTTTCCGGTGGAGCGGGCGTAGCCGTCGGCGGCGTGGGATGCCCCCTGCTCATGGCTGGTCAGGTAGTGGTGGATCTTCTCCTTATAGCCGTGCAGCTCAAACTCGTCATAGATGTTCAGAATGGTGCCGCCGGGGTAACCGAACACCGTGTCTACGCCCTGCTCCAGCAGACATTCCATCACGATCTGCGAGCCCTTCATCAACATGGAGCGTCCCTCCTTCATGTATGAAAAGGGCATGGCCCGCCCCGCTGACGGCCCATGCTCCCTGATATAATTGAAATAATCATAGTCTCTGCCGCCCCATTTGTCAATGCGAAACCCCGGATTTTCTGATTTTTTCGCCACACCGCCAAAAAAACGGCCATTCCCCCATGCTTTTTTGCATTAAATCACGAAATCCACGCCTCAAAATGTCATATTGCGTCTTTCCCGCCCTTATGCTACAATGGTTTTATTCAAAACCGCCCGCTGCCCCGGCGGCAGGCCCGCACCATATGTGACAAGGAGTTGACGTTATGCGTTCTGACGTGGCAAAGAAGGGCATTCCCGCCGCCCCCAACCGCTCTCTGTTTTACGCTCTTGGTTACACCCGTGAGGAGCTGGAGCGGCCCCTCATCGGCGTAGTGTGCTCCTACAATGAGATCGTCCCCGGCCACATGAACCTGGACAAGATCGCTGAGGCGGTCAAGG
>CAZUWQ010000165.1:0-2704 GCA_964624195.1 uncultured Oscillospiraceae bacterium
CAGGCCTCGCCTGACCGCCGTCCGTCACATCCCCAGCAGCTGTACCGCCAGCAGCAGTGCCACGCCCGCCAGCGTCAGGCTGGCCAGCAGCTCCCCCGCCGCCAGCGCCCGCCGGCCGCGGCTCCTCCGGGTCCTCGCCGTCGGCGGAGCGGCCTCGTCCCGCTCCCGGTCCTCGTCATCCCATTCCTCCGGCTCCGGCTCGCTCTCCCGCTCCGCCCGCCAGGCCTCCAGGTCGATGACCTTGCCCTGACCGGCCGGGCGCGCCCCGCCTGCGGTCCTCCGCACGCATACCAGCTGCCGGGCGCCGCCGCTCACCTGCTCCACGCCGTCCCCGGAAACCACGATCTCACGGGCATTCAGTGTATAATAGGTCGTCTCCATGCCGTCTGCCTCCCTTTCATCGCGCCCTCAGCATAGCATACCTTCAGTCCCATAATCCGGACCGCGGCCGCCCAATTTAATCGAACTTCTGTTCTGTATTTCTCAATATAATACATCCGTTCGCCTTTGTCAACCCCTTTTTGTACATTTGTTCTATCTGCTGGGCAAAAAACGCCCGCCGCGGTTCGCGGCGGGCGTAAAAGGTCATTTTCTTACAGATAGTTCAGCGGATTCACCGTATGCCCGTTGATCCGGATCTCAAAGTGGCAGTGGTAGCCGCTGGCGGATCCGGTCATACCCACCCGGGCGATGGCCTGTCCCTGATACACCTTGTCGCCCACGCTCACCAGCAGGGACGAATTATGGGCGTAATAGGTCTTGTTGCCGTTGTCATGGGTGATGACCACCAGCAGGCCGTAGCTGCCCTGCCAGCCGGAATAGGTCACGGTGCCGCCGTCCGCGGCCTTCACCGTGGTGCCATAGGGGCAGGCGATGTCGAGTCCCAGGTGGAAGTCGCTGACGCCGTACAGGATACGGTAGCCATAGCCGGAGGTGATGGTGCCCTGGACCGGCCAGATATAGTAGCCGTTGGAGGCGGTGAGCGGCTTGGGCGTGGTGCCCGTATACACATAAGTAGTGGTGGGCTCCACCAGCGTCTCAGAGGTGATGACCTCCCGCTCCGTCTCCTTGCCGTTCACATAGGTGACATGGGCGTTCACATCGGCCAGACCGTCGGTGCCCCGCTCCTTTACGGAGGTGCTGCCGATATACAGATCCGGCGTTTCGATATATTCAACGGGGCTCTCCAGCACCTGCTCATACTGCTCGTCCGCGACGGTGCGCACAGACAGGTAGGGCACCTCCTCCTGGACGATCAGCTCCTGGTCCACAAACAGCTTGGAGGGCTCCACCTCCGGGTTCAGCTCCTGCAGTTCGGCCGGCGTCAGCCCCAGGGAATAGGCGATGGCATTGAAAGTGTCGCCCCGCTGGATGGTGTACCGGGCCTCCTCCACCGTGTGGGACGTCAGCACAGCCCGCAGGCTGTCCAGGTCATACTCCGTGTTGGCCGGCAGCTCCACCGGGAACAGCGCGACCTCCTCCACAAAGCTGTAGTCGATGACGTTCTCGTTCAGATAAGGCGCCGCGATCTCGTCCAGCAGGCCCTGCAGCTCCTCCCGCGTGGCGGCGTAGCCCAGCTCCCTGCCGTCCACCGAGATGGCCCAGGCGTCCACCAGGGCGCCCACGCCGGAGAACAGCGTCTCCTCCACCTCCGCCGCGTCGGTGAACTCGTCTGCGGCGGTAAAGGCGGGGGTCAGGGTGATGTCCGCCTCGTAGTCAAAGTCCTCGCCCAAAATGCTGGACACCCGTGTCTCCACATGGTTCAGAATGTCGTCCAGCTCCTCCTGGGTGGCGATGACGCCCACCTCCTGGCCGTCCACGTTCAGCACATAAGCCCGGGTATACATCCCCTGGAAGGTGAACGCGCCCAGGGCTACCGCCAGGGCGGTCACATACAGCAGCGGCGACACCGGATGCCGCGCCACGGCCACCCGGACCTTTCCAAAGACCTCTCCCGCCTTGCGCCAGCCCTCCGCCGCCTTGACGGAGACCGCGTCCAGGCCCTGCTCCGCCAGCCGGCGGACCCTGCGGCACTGATGGGCGGCCAGATGGCGGATCTTATGCCAGAGTGCGGCGGCTCTGGCCTTCCGCCGCTCCTGTTTCGTTTTTCTGTCGTGATGAGGTTCCCTCACGGTGCGTCCCTCCCGCGCTTCCAGATCTTCGGTCACTCCCCGCCGGGGAGATTGGTAACAAATCAAATGCAATTAGTTACAAAATAGTTACAGCGTTATCCTACACCCTTTTTCCCCATCCGTCAAGCCCCAAACCGAAAATATATCCGTCTTTCCGGCGCCCGGCGTCGGCGCACATCTTGTTGTTTTCTGTTTAAAAAGCGGACCGGCTGCCACATTTTCTGGTGTTTTCGGCAATATTCACAAAGTTGTCTCTGTTTTTTTGCCGTTTTCTCCAGCCCTCTTGACAGCCGCCCCATTCCACGCTAAGATAGAGCCACCGCAGCGTAATGGAAAAGGGAGCGTCTGAATCAGAGGTTCCCCATAAATCACAGGGGCGCTGGAAGTCATTCCGGCTGAGATGCGAGGCGAAGCGCCGCCTCCGGTCCCTCGACCTGATCCGGATAATGCCGGCGTAGGAAGTGATGCGACAAGGGGCCGTTGTCGTTTCTTTTCGTGTACCGCATTGCATCCGATTGCATTGCGGTATACTGTTTGAAAGAAGGTAGAAACGACAATGAAGTCTCACAACG
>CAZUWQ010000166.1:0-2674 GCA_964624195.1 uncultured Oscillospiraceae bacterium
CTGGTACGCCTGAAGGGACTCGAACCCCCAACATTCAGAACCGGAATCTGACGCTCTATCCAATTGAACTACAGGCGCGTTTCACTTTCAATGCTCAAATAGTATAGCAGGAATTTGGGCCGTTGTAAAGAGTGAATTTTGAGAAATTTCGCCTGGGCCGTTAAGGGTCCACGACCCGGCAGACGCGGATCCCGTAGTATTGGAACAGGCGGATGGCCGCCTCGTCGATCACCTCTCCGCACGCCACGATGGGGACGGCGGGGGGACAACTGACAGCCGCGGACGCCAGCACCTTGCCGCGGCATTCGCGCACGTCCAGCTCCCGGCTGACGGCAAACAGCGCCGCCCGCGGTGAGAGCTTCCGGACAGGCTTTCCGGGGAGCGGCGTCCGCTCCGTTATCGCGGGCCTGGCCCGGATGGACAGCAGGGCCGCTTCCAGCCGCGCAAGGGCGTCTGTGCCGAGCTCGGGGGTCAGCATCAGGACCACATGATCGGGGTCGTGAAATTCGCAGACGATGCTTCGCGCCAGCAGCTGCCGGGCCAGCTCCGTCCCCGTATAGCCATAGGGCTTGGCGGCGATGGTCACCTTCAGGGGCTCCGCGCCCACCAGCGTATATCCGGCGGCGGTCAGGCGGTCCTTCAGCGCCCCGGCCTCCGCGCAGAAGGCCGCCAGCCGCTCCCCGTACCCCTCGGACAGATAGCGGTTGGCGTTGTCCAGAGATTGCAGGATCAGATAAGAGGGACTGGTGGACGCAAACAGGGACATGGCGGTCTCCGCCTGCTCCCGGAACAGCGCGGGGGCGGCCTTTGAGATGTGGAGATAGCCGCCGCCGGTCAGCACGGGCAGGGTCTTGTGGGCCGAATCACAGCAGGCGTCGGCCCCCAGGGCGATGGGGTGGCGGGACTCCGGCAGAAAATTCAGGTAGGCCCCGTGGGCGTTATCCACCAGCAGCAGGACGCCGTGCCGGCGGCACACCTCCGCCAGCGGCCCCACGTCCGCCATATGGCCCAGATAGTCGGGACTTGTGAGATAGACGGCGACAGGGCTCTCCTCCATGGCCGACAGATACCGGTCCAGAGCGTCCGGCGTGATCTCGCAGGACAGGACGCTCTCCTGATGTTCGGGGAAGATCCAGGCCACGTCCAGGTCCAGAAGGGCCGCCGCCGTTATGAATACCTTATGGGCGTTGCGGCCCGCGGCGATGAGGGGCCGTTTCCCCCGGGCCCTTCCGTACAGGAGCGCCAAATAGAGCATGGCCCGGATAGACAGCGAGGAGCCCTCGGCGGAGTACAGGGTCCTGGCGGCGCCGAACAGGGCGGCGGCGTTTTCCTCACTGCGCTTTATTATGCCGTCGGCCTGATACAGAACGTCGGCGCCGTCGATCTCGGTGACGTCCAGGGCCTCCGCGCCGAGGAAGGGCTGTCCCTTGTGTCCCGGCATATGGAGCCGCAGGGCGCCGCTCGCGGCGTATTGCCGTACAAAGTCACAGATCGGCGTGTCCATCATGGTTCTTCCACGGCCTTTGCCGCCTCCAGCATGATGGCGCACTCCATGCGCTTGCGGAACAGCTCACAGCCATAGCGATACACGCCGGTGATGGAGCCGGTGGCGTGGTAGGCGTTGGCGGCGCAGCCGCCGGAGCAGTAGAGCTTTGCCCAGCAGTCCCCGCACTCCGGGCGGGCGTACACATTGCAGGAGGCAAATTCGTCCCGCGTTTCCGTGTTGGTGACGCCGTCCCACACGTTGCCCAGCCTGAATTTCTCCTCGCCCACGAACTGGTGGCAGGGATACAGGTCGCCCCAGGGAGTCACCGCCATATACTCGGTGCCGGAGCCGCAGCCGGAGATCCGCTTGTAAACGCAGGGGCCGCCCTTCAGGTCGATCATATAGTGGTAGAAGGTGAAGGGCCTCCCCTCCCGACGCCGCTGAAGCATGAGCTGGGCCAGCTTTTCGTACTGCTCCAGCACGATGGGCAGGTCCTCCTCCGTCAGGGCGGAGGGGTCGTCGGGCGCGCAGACCACCGGCTCCATGCTCAGCTCGGTGAAGCCCAGGCGCAGCATCTCCTCGATGTCCTTCAGAAAATCGGGGTTCGCGTGGGTAAAGGTCCCCCGGATGTAATAGTTTTTTCCGCCCCTGGCCCGGACCAGCTTCTGAAATTTTGGGACGATCCGCTCCCAGCTCCCGTTGCCCGCGTGGTCCACCCGGAACCGGTCGTGGACCTCCTTCCGCCCGTCCAGGCTCAGCACCACGTTGCTCATCTCGCGGTCAACAAAATCGATCACGTCGTCGTCGATGAGCATTCCGTTGGTGGTGAGGGTGAAGCGGAAATTTTTGCCGCGCTCTTTTTCCCTGCTCCGGGCGTAGGCCACCAGCTGCCTGACCACCTCAAAATTCATCAGCGGCTCCCCGCCGAAAAAGTCCACCTCAAGGTTCCGGCGGCCGGCGGAGTGCTCCATCAGAAAGTCCAGGGCCTGCCTGCCCACCTCAAAAGGCATGACCGCCCGCTCGCCGTGGTACCTTCCCTGGCTGGCGAAGCAGTAGGAGCAGTTGAGATCGCAGGTGTGGGCCACGTGCAGGCACAGCGCCTTCACCACGCCGGCGGACCGCCGCTTGAGGGTGTCGGCCATGGGGGCGAAGGTGTCCGGGGCAAAGAGCTTTCCGGCCTTCTTCAGC
>CAZUWQ010000167.1:0-2670 GCA_964624195.1 uncultured Oscillospiraceae bacterium
GGGCACGCTGGCCTGCATATTCAAGGACGGCGTGGTGAGCGAACAGGGGTGACAGGATGGCCCATCGGGAAATAGGAGTGGAAAAGGGCGGAAGGTTGTGATACAATATCAGCAATTCACTTGCGAGCGAGGAAATTCCAAATGAACAGGACTTGGAAACGATATATACCGCTTCTGTGCGCGGCGCTGGGCGGCCTCTGCCTGGCGGGGACGGCGGCGGTGTGCGTAGGGCTGGACCGGGGCGGGCTGCCGGACCACCTGGGCGTGGCGGCCGCCATGCTGGCGCTGGCGGCGCTGGCGGTGTTCCTGCTCCGGCGGGAGGGCGCGGACCGGGACAGGGTGCTGCTGATGCTGCTGCCCATCGGGGCGGCCATGCTGGCGCGGGCGCTGTGCCTGGAATACGCCAGCGGAGATTACAACAGCTTCCTGTCCCGCTGGTATCTGTACTTTAAGGACAATGGGGGCTTTGCGGCCATCGCCCACAGCGTGGGGGACTACAATGTGCCCTATTTGTACTTTTTGGCGCTGATCTCCTATCTGCCGGCGCCTGACCTGTACCTTATCAAGCTGGGCTCCATCCTGTTTGACGTGCTGCTGGCCTGGGGCGGACTGCGGCTGGTGCGGACGCTCCGGGGCGGGCGGGAGGGAGACCCGGCGCCGCTCGTCGCCTTTGCTCTGCTGCTGCTCCTGCCCACGGTGGTGCTCAACGGCGCCTACTGGGGCCAGTGCGACGCCATATACGGCGCGCTGGCGCTCCACGCTGTGGCTCTGGTGCTGGAGGGGCGGAACAAGAGCTCGCTGGCCCTGATGGCGGTCGCCTTTTCCTTTAAGCTCCAGACCGTGTTCATCCTGCCGCTGTGGGGCGTTTTGTGGCTGGCGCGGCGGGTGAAGCTTCGGGAGCTGCTGGTGTTCCCGGCGGCCTATGTGGGCACCATACTTCCCGCCGTCCTGCTGGGCAAGCCCATCGGGGAGATCCTGTCGGTGTATCTGGAGCAGGCGGGGGAGTACAAGCAGTTGACACTGAACGCCCCTACGGTTTTTCAGTATCTGCCCCTGGACGGGGCGACGGACGGCATCTATCCAAAGCTGGGCGTCGCGGCGGCGGCTGTGGTGGTGCTGGCTCTGCTGGGCGCGGGGCTGTGGCTGGGCCGCAGGCTGGACCGCCGGACGGCCATGGCCGTGGCGGTGGCGCTGTCCATCGCCGTTCCCTTTTTCCTGCCCCATATGCATGAGCGGTACTTTTTCCTGGCCGACGTGCTGACGCTGTGCTGGGCCTGCGCCATTCCCCGGCGGGCGCCGGCGGCGGCGCTGGTGCAGGGCGCGTCCGCCGCCAGCTATCGGGTGTATTTGCGGCTGAAATACAACTGCCTGCTCACCATCGGCGGGAAAAATTACGGTATGCCTATCGAGGCCACCGTGATGCTGGCGGCGCTGGTGGTCAGCGCGGCGGCGATGGTCGGAGAATTTCTGCGCTGCGCGAGAGGGGGAGAGGCGGCATGGTGAGATTTGTGTCCTGGAATGTGAACGGTCTGCGGGCCTGCCTGAAAAAAGGGTTTGTGGATTCCGTCTCCGCGCTGGACGCGGACTTCATCTGCATCCAGGAGACCAAGATGGAGCGGGGACAGGCGGCGGTGGACCTGCCGGGATACCATGAGTTCTGGAACTCGGCGGACAAAAAGGGCTATTCCGGCACTGCCGTCTTTGCCCGGGAGACGCCGCTGTCGGTGTGCTATGGCATGGACATGGACAAGCATGACCACGAGGGGCGGCTCATCACGTTGGAGTACCCGGACTTCTGGCTGGTGAACTGCTATACCCCCAACGCCCAGGATGGGCTGGCCCGCATCGACTACCGCATGGAGTGGGAGGATGACCTGCGGGACTATCTGATGAGCCTGGACAGGACCCGCCCGGTGGTGTACTGCGGCGATCTGAACGTGGCCCATGAGGAGATCGACCTGAAGAATCCCCGCACCAACCGGGGCAACGCGGGCTTTTCCGACCAGGAGCGGGACAAGCTGACCCGCCTGCTGTCCTCCGGCTTTACCGACACCTTCCGCAGCCTCTACCCGGACCGGACGGGCGCCTACTCCTGGTGGAGCTACCGCTTCCACGCCAGGGAGAACAACGCGGGCTGGCGTATCGACTATTTCATCGTGTCCGACCGCCTGACCCCTGAGATCGGGGAGGCCGCCATCCACCCGGAGGTCCAGGGCAGCGACCACTGCCCGGTGTCGCTGGAGTTGAATTTATAAAAGCCAAGATCTGCCAAGCCAGCGCCTGCCTGACTTGGCAGATCTTTTTGCCCGCCATTGCGTCCAAAAGCCACAGGAAAAGCCTCTCGTCCGGGCAAACTAACGCGGAAGGAGGGATACGATGAAGATGGATAAAAAGGCCGTCATCCCTATTGCGGGAGCGGCGATGGTGGCGGGCGCGGCTCTGGTGATGTCCATGCGGCCCAAGAAGAAGACCAATATGCAGAAGGCCGCCGGCCGGGCCATCAAGGCCGTGGGTGAGGCTGTGGAGAACTTTCACGGTTCCCTGAAAATGTGATACGCGGCAGGGCGAGGGACCCGTCGCGAAAAGGCTCTATGAAAAGGAGACGAGAGGTCAGCCCAAAGGGGTTGGCCTCTCGCCGCGTCCGCGCGTCGTCCCGGCACTTTTTGATTT